>JBDHYT010000051.1:0-10993 GCA_039811485.1 Marinilabiliaceae bacterium
TATCCTATCTGTTAATAATATTTTCGGGAAACTGCATGGTGACACAGTGTAACGATCCGTGTTGTTTTATTAGAGGCAGGCAGTTGATGCAAACGATATCGTAATTGGGAAACTCATTTCTGAAAATTTCCAGAGCTTCGTCATCCTGTTCAACTCCATACACAGGCACCAGTATAGCACCATTAATAAACAAAAAATTGGCATAAGTGGCCGGAAGTCTGTCATTGCCATCGAAAACCGGACTGCACATTGGCAATGGAATAAGGCGGAAAGGTTCGCCGGCACTATTGGTAAAAGTACCAAGTTGCTTCTCCATTGACAGCAATGCACTAAAGTGCTCATCATCAGGATCATTGCATTTAACATACATTATTCTGTTGTCGGGTGCAAGCCTTGCAAGTGTGTCGATGTGACTATCGGTGTCATCACCACTCAGATAGCCATGGTCGAGCCAAAGAATTTTGGATGCGCCAAAAGTTTTTTCCAGCTCCTCTCCTATTCTGCTCCTGTCCCACTCCCCATTACGATTGGGCGACAGAAGACATTCGCTGGTAGTAAGAATGGTTCCGTTGCCGTCGGACTCGATACTTCCGCCTTCAAGCACCATATTAAGGTGGTTTTCGTAGATAACGTTTTCAGCAAAAACATTGTTATCAAAGAGTTGTCTATTAATCAGATTATCGAGGTTTGCTGCAAATTTCAATCCCCATCCGTTGAATTTAAAGTCGAGCAGAACCGGTTTGCCATTATCAATAACCGAAATAAACGCATGGTCGCGCGCCCATGTATCGTTTATCGGCATTTCAACAATACTGATATTCTCTGTACTGCAATTTTTGAGCCATGGCATCACTTCATTCTTACTTCTGGCCACAATAAGCAGCTTTTGTCGTTTGGAAATCTCTTCGGCCAACAACGAATAACAAGGCAGTACCTCGTCCAAAAGGTCGCACCAATCGGTTGAAGCATCGGGCCATGTAAGTTGCACCATATCTTGCCTGTGCCATTCGGCAGGCAGAAATCGTCTGTTTATCATTACAAAAGAGATTAAATAATTATGCGACACAAAAAAACAAAAAAAGGACCGGATGTGCTACTCTTTCCGATCCTTTTCAATATTTTATTAGTAACACCTATCGTTTCAGTATCGATTCGATGTTTTGCAGTTCATTTTTAAACTCGCTATCGATCTCAATCAGATTATTCACTGACTTGCAAGCATGCAGGACTGTAGAGTGTTCGCGTTTTCCTATTTTGGCTCCAATAGCCGAAAGACTTGCATTGGTAAGCGATTTGCTAAAATACATTGCAACCTGGCGTGCCTGCACAATCTCGCGTTTGCGGGTGTTGGACTGGAGTATGTCAACCTCAATACCAAAGTGCTTACATACTGTTTCGGTGATATAATCAACTGATAATTCGCGATGAACCTTTTTTATCAGTTTGTCGATTACCAAACGGGCTGTATCGAGGGTGATGTCACGTTTATTGAGAGTTGCCTGCGCCAAAAGCGAAATCAGTGCACCTTCGAGTTCGCGGATATTGTTCATCACGTTATTGGCGATATAATAGACCACATCCTCCGGAAGGTCAATACCGTCGCTAATAATCTTTGCTTTGAGTATTGAAACGCGGGTTTCAAAATCGGGCATCTGCAAATCGGCCGAAAGTCCCCATTTAAAGCGCGACAGGAGTCTGTCCTCCATTCCCTGCATCTCCACAGGCGATTTGTCGGCAGTGATGATTATCTGCTTTCCCGACTGCTGCAGATGGTTGAAAATGTGGAAAAACGTATTTTGGGTACTTACTTTTCCTGCCAGTTCCTGTATGTCATCGATTATCAGCACATCCATCATCTGATAGAAGTTCAGGAAATCGTTGAAACTATTATTTCGGATTGATTCGGTATATTGCAACTGGAACTTATTGGCATTCAAGTATATAACTGACTTATCGGGCATGGTTCGCCGCACTTCATTACCAATGCTTTGGGAAAGGTGTGTCTTGCCCAGACCACTATTGCCATACAAAAACAGTGGGTTAAATGCCGTTTTTCCTGGATTTTTAGCCACCGCCATTGCTGCCGAACGCGCAAGTTTATTGCAATCGCCCTCTATGAAGTTATCGAACACATAATCGCTATTCAACTGAGGATCGAAAGCTATTTTTTTGATTCCGGGTATTGCAAACGGGCTTTTAATAGTTGCGTGAGTATCAACATTATGCTTTCCGTTCCCTGTGGCAGTTTTAACTTCGCTGCCATTGCCGGCAACATTCATGGTTACAGAAGCAGTATTGCCGGGTTTGGGTTTTTCGGCACCCACCACATATTTTAGCTTAATATTTGGACCTGCCTGACGGCGCAACGACTGACTGATAACATTGATATAGTTCTCCTCCAGATGTTCGTAGAAGAAGAAACTTGGCACCTTGATAGTCAATATATCATTTTCGAGGCTGACCGGAACAATTGGTTCAAACCAGGTTTTAAAACTGACATCTTGAACAGTTTCTCCTATCATTCTAAGACATCCATTCCAAATAGATTCACAATCAGGTTTCATTTTCTAAAAATATGATATATATTATGTTATTCTCGTACTCTATATCGGGACTCAAAAGTTGCAAAATAAATCTGAATAAACAAACTAATTTCCTCTTGCTTTTTTCAATTAAGTCTTAACTCTTAATCTTCAACTGCTTAAAGTAACACTGTGTAATTTATTAAAAACCAATAACTTACCTTACTACACCTACTTTAAATAGGGCGCATAACCCTCTGTTAATAAACCCATTCAGACTATTTGAAAAAAAAGAAAAACAATTCGCTATATAGATTGATTCTAAATAAACTAAATAAACAGTATTTAATTACTTATTTATTCTTTTAAGTGCTTTCTTAAGTGATATAACCTTATGGTTTTCAATAGCTATAACTTCAGAAGTTGGGAGATACGAATTTATTTGTTCGTTAATTTTTATTGCATCGGCATAATTCGACGATTCACCAATGAGGTGTAGAAACTGTTTTCCATCATAGAATTCAGTGACCTTATATTGCTTTGAAATTTCACTATTGTTAAAGTCACCCGATTTTGTTGATGACGACAGCTTCACCCAGAACTGCAATCCTGCACCTATTAGTGAAGCGTCGTAATAGGTTTTGCGACCGATATCGAAG
Source organism: Marinilabiliaceae bacterium (assembly GCA_039811485.1). Lineage (GTDB taxonomy): Bacteria > Bacteroidota > Bacteroidia > Bacteroidales > Marinilabiliaceae > JAGPIS01. Next base: position 3,182 of record JBDHYT010000051.1, read on the forward strand.
GCAGAGAAGCTCACATACCTCTTTGGGTTGTAGCGCACGTCAACAAGCAATCTGTTTAGGTTGGTTGATGCATCGGCAAGCGCATTATAGATGGTTTTATCGTTGATTAGCATCCCCAACGACCCTTCCGAGTTATTGATGCTTTGCATCATTGTATCGGTCTGCTGGAGAGTTGCTTTTAAAGAAGCCACTGTGCTGCCAAGTTGGGCACGTTTCAGTTCGAGCGACATAGCAGCCAAGGCCTGCATGGTGGTATCGATAAAGGCACCTTGGCGGTTTAGATTGTCAAGTAACGAATCGAGACGTCGGGTTGTGCGCACCAGATTTCCATCTGCTCCGGTGTATTGAGCCAGGCCAGCAGTAACAGCTTCGAGGTTTCCCATCGATGCTGCAAACGAAGCAATAGCTGCATTTATGTTATTTATATTATCTTCCCTAAGCAGCACATTTACTTGCGCCAGAACGGTATCGAAACGGCTAATTAGTTTTTCGGTCTTATCTTTCAATGGCAATACATTGGTACTCAGCTGGTCGGCAAGGTCGGCAACGATTGATGTACTAAGAGTATCATTGGGTTTTAGATATTCGTTGCTGTTACCTTTTATAAACTGTATCCCCTTGCTTCCCAACAAATCGAGGCTATATATTTGAGCCACAGAGTTTTTGGGCAGGCGAAGCTCTTTATTGAGTGCAAAGGTAACAATAAACCGGTCGCCCTTGGTTTGGTCGATTACAATATCGCGAACCGTTCCTATCTTGAAACCATGATAATAAATCGGACTGGCATCGTTAAGCCCGTCAACCTTATGAAACACGCCGTAATACTTATTTCCACGGAAGAAAATATCGCGTCCCTTCAGGTAATTGAATCCCCACGCCAGCAACACAAACGTCACCAGAACAAAAAACCCTATCTTAATCTCTCTCTTAATTTTCATATACAATATTTTAGCAGTAGCACATCGTTATTTTTGACTAATCCGTTGTGCTTCCTGTATGGTTATTCGTTTTCCGTTGTGGAATGCAATAATAAAACAGTCGGGTATTGTTGCTTTAACTTTTTGATGCAGTGTTTTAATCTTATCAAAATCGTCGCAGTCGCCCACCGTATATTTATAAAGTTTGTTGTCCATATAATATTGTGCATCAGGGAATTTAGCAAGAACGCCGCTCCCTTTTGCATATTTAGTGGCAGATGATGCAATTTGCACCTTATATATCACCTGCGATCTGTTTTTTACTGCCACAACCTCTGGAGTTACCTGTGATTTGGTTTCAGTAACAGTCTTTGATGAGTCACCGTTTATTTTTGCCACATCACTTTGGGCGTCATAATGGCTTTTATACTCTCTGAATGCCTGAAAAAGGGCTGTTGCAAGTTTGTTTTGTCCCTCTGAGGATGCCAGATACTTCTCCTCCTCGGCATTGCTCAAAAAACCCAATTCTACGAGAATGCTTGGTGCAGCCGTCTGGTGAAGTACCAGGAATCCGGCCTCTTTCACACCACGGTCGTGCCGGCTGGCGGCGGCAGTGAATTTATCCTGAATCTTGGATGCAATATCGATACTGTGGTCACGGTGACGTCCCTGTATCATCTCAAAAATGATGTACGACTCGGAAGATTCCGGATCAAAGCCTTCGTACTTGGTGGCATAATCCTCCTCGAGCAGAATAACCGAGTTCTCTTTTTTTGCCACTTCGAGGTTGCTTTGGTTACGGTGCAGGCCAAGGATAAAAGTTTCGGCTCCATGTATTGATGGTTTGCTGATCCAGTTGGCGTGTATTGAGACAAATAGATTAGCCTTATTCTTATTTGCAATGGCAGCCCGCTTATCGAGAGGAACAAAAACATCGGAATTGCGAGTGAATATAACCTTGACATCGGGCATGTTATCTTTGATAAGATTTCCGAATTTAAGAGCCACGCTTAGTGTTATGTCCTTCTCTTTCATAAATTTGCCCAATGCTCCGGGGTCTTTGCCACCGTGTCCGGCATCAATGACAATGGTGTTGAGTTGCAAACTCTCCTGCGCAATGGCAGAAGCAGCAAAGCAGATTAAGATACCGAGATATATTATTTTTCTATACATATTTACTTTCAACACAGTAGATTACAATCAATCCCGATTGATGAACATATCAAAAACAACTATATTTTACCGGCAAAAATAGCAATTTAATTTGAGCAGATAAAAATTGAAGGCAATCATATTTTGATTCTTTAACCGTGGTATCTCTATTTTTTCCTTATTTTTGTCTGCATTATTATATTTATAAGAGTTGAAAAGAGATCATCACATAATATTCGACACATTTATGTTAAGATTTTTAGCCGTTGCCGGCTTGATTCTATTCATATTTAGCCAGGCCGCTCTTTCGCAATCCAGCCTCACACAGGCCACCGGAAAGAATGAGGGTCAGCAAAACACCCAGAAGAGGATTAGCGGGAGTAAGCCATTTCTTGAGGCCGAGGTACAGTACAAAGCAGCCGACTCGCTTGCATCCGACTTTGAGCGGCAGAAGATGTATCTCTACGGCAAGGCAGAGATTAAATATATGGACATTGAACTAACCGCCCATGTGATAGAGCTTGACCTTGACAGTACACTGGCCGTGGCCTACGGGTATGTCGATTCACTTGGGGTTGAGCAGGATTTGCCTGTATTCAAGGATAAAAGCGGCTCCTATACCATGCGGAGGATGAAATACAACTTTGAAACAAAGAAGGCAATTATAGAACATATCGTTACCGAACAGGGCGAAGGCTTTGTGGTGGGCCAGAAGGCAAAACGGGTGAACGAAAACGAATATTTCATGCGTGATGCCAAATATACTACCTGCGACAATCACGACCATCCGCACTTCTACCTCAATCTTACCAAGGCAAAGGTTATTCCCGGCAAAAAGACAGTTACAGGTCCCGCGTATCTGGTTGTTGAAGATATAAAACTGCCCATCGTGGTTCCTTTTGCACTTATACCAAGCACCAAATCGTACAGTTCGGGAATTGTAATGCCCTCCTATGGCGACGAGAGAGAACGAGGTTTTTTCCTGCGCGAAGGGGGTTATTATTTTGCTGCAAACGACTACTTCGACCTTCGTTTAACGGGCGATATCTACACCAATGGATCGTGGGGAAGCCATTTCGGCACCACATATAAAAACAGGTATCACTATAGCGGAAGGATGAGTGCCGACTATATAACAAACGTTTTTTCGGAAAAAGATTTGCCTGATTACAGCAAAAGTAAGGACTTTTCGATCAGATGGAATCATTCGCAGGATGCCAAAGCCAATCCATACCAGAACTTTTCGGCCAGCGTAAACTTCTCAACCAGCTCATACGACAGAAATAATGTGGGTAGCATCATCAACCCGATAGATCTTTCGACCAACCAAAAAAGTTCGTCGGTTTCGTACAGCAAGCGGTGGGCCGGCAGTCCGTTCAACTTCTCGGCCAACTTACTGCACTCGCAGAACAGCCGCGACACTTCGGTAAGTCTCACCATACCCGACCTTACCCTAACAATGAACCGGGTATTCCCCTTTAAACGCAAGGAGCAGATAGGCAAAGAGAGATGGTACGAAAAGGTGAGCCTCTCATACTCCGGAAACTCCAAAAACTTCATCAACACCAAAGAGCGCGATTTGAGCTTTTCGGGCGAGAGCCTGGCCAAAGAGTGGAAGAACGGAATGAAACACTCAATACCACTCTCAATCAACCTTAAGATGTTGAAATACTTCACCCTAAGCCCATCATTCAACTATACCGAGCGGTGGTATCTCAACAAAACACGTCAGGAGTGGGATGAAGTTCAGCAACGCATTGTCAAGAAAGATCCGGAGGCTGGTTTTAACCGGGTTTACGACTACTCCACAAGTGTAGGAACCAGCACCAAGATTTACACCTTCTTTAAGCCTGCAAGAGCAATATTCGGTGATGGAATAGAGGCGATACGCCACGTTGCAACGCCATCGGTAAGCCTTTCGTACCGACCCGATTTTGGACAAGGAAAATATGGCTTCTACGACTGGATGGAGTATTTCAATCCACGTACCAACGAGGTGGTCCGCTACGACTATAGCTACTACGATGGTTATATTTATGGTACTGCCGGCAAGGGTAAATCGGGATCGATGTCGCTAAGCCTTGGCAACACACTGGAGATGAAGGTGAAGAGCTCGAAAGATTCGACCGGGTACAAAAAAATCAGCATCCTGGAGAGCCTGAACTTCAGTTCGAGTTATAACTTCCTTGCCGATTCATTAAAATGGAGCATGATTAACATGAGCGGCAGGACAAAAATTTTTGGTACCAGCATCAACTTCAATGCCACGTTCGACCCTTATGGCGTTGATGCCAACAAGCATGGTAATCCTGTGAGAATCAACAAATCGGCACTACACCAGAACGGCAAACTACTTCGATTGGAAGGAGCAAGCACAAGCTTTGGTTTCAACCTCTCGCCCGAGACTTTTAAGAAGAAAGAGGATAAAAAAGGCAAAGAGAGCCAGAGTGATGGCCAGCCCGGAGGCACACCGGCAGAAGGCGAAGGCGAAATGCCTGATCGCCGGGGTTCAAACAATACTGGTTTAGCTGCTGGAGAGGATGGATATGCCAAGTTTTCGATGCCCTGGAGCCTATCGTTCAACTACTCGTTAAGAGTTTCGAAAGGCAAGTTTGATGCCGAACGCAAAGAGTTTAAATATGTTATAGGATCGGATGTAAACGTGACCGGTAACGTGTCGCTTACACCAAAATGGAAAGTATCATTGTCGTCGGGCTACAGCTTTGATGAGAAAACCATATCGCAGACCAACATCGGCATCACTCGCGACCTGCACTGCTGGAGTATGCGATTCAATATGGTTCCTATTGGCCGGTATAAATCTTATTTCTTCAGTATAAATGTGAACTCAAGCATGCTACAGGATTTGAAGTATGAGAAGAGAAACAGCCCTTACGGCAATTCGAGTTTTTACCGTCGATAAAGAGAATCAATAAATCAGTTAACAAAACATACAGACTATGAAACGAATTATTGCAACAAAAGGCGCACCTGCCGCCATCGGCCCATACAGTCAGGCTGTTGAGGCCAACGGGATGTTATTTATTTCGGGGCAGCTTCCGGTAAACCCAGCCACAGGTAAGGTTGCTGAAGGCGGAATTGCTGAGCAGACCAAGCAGTCGCTCGAAAATATCAAAGCCATACTTTCTGAGGCCGGCTATTCATTAGAAAATGTGGTTAAAACCACTTGTCTGCTAAGCGACATGGCCGATTTCAAAGCCTTCAACGAGGTGTATGCCCAATATTTTGTGAGCCAGGCACCTGCCAGAGCCACATTTGCTGTTAAGGCATTGCCATTGGGCGTTTTGGTTGAGATAGAGGCAGTGGCTGCGAAGTAAGAGACGAAAAAAGTCATGGAGTCGTGGAGTCCAAAAGTCATGAAGTCTGTGGAGTCACGAAGTCTAAAGTCAATCGAAAGTATTTAAATAGAAAAAGCCGATGTCCCCATCGGCTTTTATGTTTGAAAAACGTAGTCCTGTTTGAAAATAGATTCTTATTATTCTGCTACCACTTCGAAAGTGATATCAACTTTCACCTCGCGGTGTAGTTTGATTGTAGCTGTGTAGGTGCCCAGATCTTTAACCGAGTCATCTTTTATTGTGATAACCTTGCGATCGATTGTAAATCCGTCCTTCTCAAGGGCTTCAGCAATTTGGATGGTGTTAACCGAACCGAATATTTTGCCTGTTGAGCTGGCTTTTGCACCAATTGTAAGAGATTTACCCTCAAGTTTAGCTGCCAGTTCGATGGCATCCTGCTTGATTTTCTCCTGTTTGTGAGCTTTCTGACGCTGATTTTCGGCGTGTACTTTACGGGCCGACTCAGTAGCAAGAATAGCAAGCTTCTGAGGAATCAGGTAGTTACGGCCGAAACCGGCTTTCACTGTTACAATATCATCTTTGTGGCCAAGCTTCGCCACATCTTCTAACAAAATTACTTCCATTTGTAAGTCCTCCTCAGTTTTATTTCATTAAATCGGTTACATATGGCAGTAATGCCAAATGACGTGCTCTCTTAACAGCCTGAGCTACTTTGCGTTGGAACTTCAATGAAGTACCTGTAAGACGACGGGGAAGAATCTTGCCCTGCTCGTTGAGGAACTTTTTCAAGAATTCGGGATCTTTGTAATCCACATACTTGATTTTGTTCTTTTTGAAACGGCAGTATTTTTTCTTTTTGATCTCTACCGACGGAGGCGTAAGGTATCTGATTTCTGATTGACTTTGTGCCATGGCTTATTTCTCCTCTTTTTTAGTTAAACTTCTTCTTTTCTCGCTGTACTGAATAGCGTATTTCTCCAACTTGAAGGTCAAGAAACGAATTACGCGCTCATCACGACGATAGTTCAACTCCAGCTTCTCGATGAAGCCTGGTTCAGCTTTGAACTCGAACAGGTTATAGAATCCTGTCGATTTCTTCTGAATAGGATAAGCAAGCTTGCGAAGGCCCCAATTCTCTTCATTGATAAGTTCGCCTCCACTCTCCAAAATCAGATCTTTAAATTTCTGTACCGCTTCCTTCATCTGAATATCAGATAAAACGGGAGTTAAGATGAAAACGGTTTCATACTGATTTAACATACTTCCTTAATTTTAAAGGGTTTTATAATCGAGGTGCAAATTTAGATTATTCATTTGAAATAAACAACAAGTAAGTGAGTTTTCGATGAATTATTGATTGTTTTTAAGGAGAAATCTAAGGCATTATCTTCTCACTTCATTAACTCACCAAACAGCTTTGAAGCCTTGCGCACTTTTGGTGCAACCACAATCCTGCAATAGGGCTGGTCGGGATTACGATTGAAATACCCCTGGTGGTATTCTTCGGCCTCATAAAAGGGCTTTTCAGCCTCTACCTGAGTAACAATCTTATTATCAAACACTTCTTGATTGTCCAGATTTACAATAAAAGTATCAATAACAATTTTTTGTGCTGGTGTGGAATAAAATATCACCGAACGATATTGAGTACCCACATCGTTGCCTTGTCGGTTAAGTGTTGTAGGGTCGTGAATGGTGAAAAATAGCTCCAATATCTTTTCAAGAGATATTACATCAGGATTAAAAACAACTCTGACAACCTCGGCATGACCTGTATTACCATTACATACTTCACAATAAGCAGGATTTTTGATTGTTCCGCCCATGTAACCGGAAGTAGCACTCAGCACACCTTTAACCTTTGCAAAAACAGACTCGACACACCAAAAGCAACCACCTCCAAGGTATATAATCTGATTGTCGGCCTTGACATTATCATTAACCATAACCCAAAACATTGATAAAAACAACAGAACTCTCATGCTTTTCACATTCAATTGTAGTTATAAAACAAAGATTTAAGCATAAAGTTGAATGTAGTCGTATGTATATGGCTGCAAAATAGTAAAACCCAAAAAGACCTTGTAGAGTGTCGCATTTTAAGTCATGAAGGCATGTTCAAACCGTATGTAAGCGCAGCGTACAGTTTAAGTTCGTTGTGCCATCGGCTCGGAGAGCCAGACCATGCATAAGGAAGTACCTGAAAAGTCCACGAATCACACAAATAAACACGAATAATTTAAAAATCATTTTTAATAGGTTGCTCATACACAAAGAGATGATGTTTGTGAAAATCCGTGTAATCCGTGTAATCCGTGGATGAAATACTTTTAGGATAACCCCAGATGAACCCGAATCTCAAACAGCATTGTGTTTTAACCGCTCCGTTCCGGGATAGTTCTAAGGCTCGCAGCCGAGGCGGT
>JBDHYT010000052.1:0-10911 GCA_039811485.1 Marinilabiliaceae bacterium
ATTGTAGTTATCTACTCTAAGGGCGAAAGAATTGAACTTACAAGTTCGTTCAGAACTTTCTTTGTTGGCGTAGCCAAAAATGTGTGGTTCAGCGAGTGGCGCCGGCGGTTACGAATACCATCACACGAGCCTCTCGAGGAGGGAGATGCAGTGGATTATATGCCTGATTATGATGCACGTGCCGAACGTAAACGACTGGTGCTGAGATATTATAACATGATGCCTGAGAACTGCCGCGAACTGTTGAGAATGATGGCCTTTGGATATTCCAACGAGGAGATTATGACAACAATGGCGTATAGCAGTATTCAATATACAAAAAACAGAAAGTCGGCTTGCCTTAAAATGTTGATAAGGCTTATGCAGAAAGATCCTTTATTCAATGAATTACAAATGGTTGAATAATTTTTTTTATTTGTTTTATGCGACGTGAAAGAAAAGAACTTGAAGAGGAGATAATGTCGGCTCTTCGAAGCGAGAAAGAGGATGTGTTTGCTTTACGACAGCAAATTCAGGGACTTCATCGCACCATTGAGAAAAAATCGAAGAAATTTTTCTCTCCCATACTTGTTGGAATCATTGCGGGGATATTGGTGCTTGTGGGTATTTCGGGGTTGTATATCCATCTCTCCGATCTCAACCCAACCTCTGAGGTTATTTATGAACGTTATTACCGGCAGTTTCAAATGCCGCTTACCACACGTGGAAACGACACTCCCACTGGGATTGAACAGGCATTGCTGCAATATGCCCAAAAGGATTATTCAAGCGCGTTGGCTACTATTGCATCCTACGATTCCTCGTCGCCCGAAGTCACCTTTTTTATCTCAGGTCTTTGTTATCAGCAAATGGGGCTGATTGATATGGCAATCAAAAACTACGACAGGGCAGAGGCGGCATCTATCTACTACAAGGAGCACATCCAGTGGTATAAGGCGTTGTGCTTCATCAAAAAGAACGACCAGCAGGTAGCGGCAGTAATACTGAAGAAATTGGGAAAGAACAGCAGCACTTATGGCGAAAGAGCCAATGAGTTGTTACGGTTGATTGAAGACTGACTTTCTCTCTCTCCTTTTCAGACGCAGAAGGGTGTGTGCCAATATGTAAAGAACAACCATTCCTGCCACCCATTTTGCCGTTAAATGCCATTTATTTATGGTGTAAAGTGATGTTGTATCGCCTGTTATCGTGTGGCACGCCCAGTAGTAAGGGTGCGAAGTAATATTGTCTGCCTGGGCCAGAAACTCTGTTTTTGCCTTTGCCAGAGCTTCATCTTTTCTTAATCCCTGGCTTAAGTATCTGTAAAACAAACCAATGATTTTTGCTCCTGTTTGGTCGTTTACCGGCCATTGGGTATTTATTACGCTAGCAGCTCCTGCATATTGAAAGGCTCTGGTGAGGTTAAGCGACCCTTCGCCATTGATGTGGCTTCCAACACCGGTATTGCATGCGTTGAGCACTATCAGTGGCGACGATAGTTGCAGTGTGTATATCTCGAAGGCTTTAAGTGGCTGGTAATTTGCTTGTTCGTCCGTAAATATTAGCGACGACTGCATTGGTGCATCATTGTTGATAATGGCATGCATTGCCAAGTGAATCACGCTTCTGTTTTTATCTATATTCAGAAAGTTATCTTTTGTTGCCGATATTGATTCAAAGGTCTCCATCGGCCACTCCTCCGAAATCATCTCCATCTCTTTAGCAGCCCACGGCAGTGGCCTCAGTTGTTGATTTATCCCTGCACTGTTGGCTTTTGGGGCGTAATCGGGTGTAAATGCTGTTATGTTATCAACCTTTTTAGCCTTACTGTTATAATTGGGTATCATCGACAGTGTTGTGGCATACGAAATTTGATGGTTTCTGATTAAATAGTCTGTGTTTTTGAAGCTGTCATTGTCGTCGGCCCGGTTGGTTAACACTTCAAAAGGCAGCTCCGACAACTCCTTGTGTGGTATTATTGTCAGCTTGCACCCTTTGATGTAATCCTTTACCGGTTCAATCAGCTTGCTGTAACACGCAGTTGCCGGCGCTATGAAATTTTGATAGCTGTGGGTGTCAACTCCCAGAAATGGCTTGTTGATTTCGGCAATAAGGCTGCGTAGTTGCAAGGCTTCGCTCTCTCCCCAAGGGATGGTTACCGCCTTGTAACTATTTTTTTTGATTATTATGATGGTGCACTCGCCCCGGTAGATGCAGTAATCCAGTATGGCTGTTTCTGTCGTTATACGCTGTTGGATATCATCCACCTTAAGGATTCCCCGTGTGCTGATGTCGTTTAGTCTCGGATATTTTACGCTTATCAGACTGTATTTTTTTTCCAATTCGTTGAGTACCTGTCGTTGTCTGTTCAGTAGCATCGTGGTAGCAGTATTGGGTGTGGCGGCATCGGCATTGGCTATTGATGAACTAAGGAACATGTTCTCCTCTTGTAAGTTTTCTATACTATTGATTAGTCCTTCATCCACCCCGGCCTCAGTCATGTTTCTTCGTTTGGTAAGCTCGGTGTTTAACGAATAGGATTTAATCCTTTGTGATACGGATATTAACCTGTTGAAGCTGTCGTTGTTTGGCTTTTGGACGTACTGCTGTCGTGCTATATTATAGCCCGTCATCAGATAGTGGTTTATCTCGTTTGATACCGTTATCCTGTCTTCGTCCAGTTTCAAGGTGTTGAGCCGGCGTTCGTGCTCCTTAACAGCAAGCTGATGATAGACCCAGGCCGAATCTAATGCTGATGGACTGTTGGTTATTCTGCTTTGGTTGAGCCAGGCGACGGCCGCAAGGGTGTTGAGATCCGATATCACATAGTGCCTGTCGAGTACGTCGGTTATCAGGTAGCGGGTTTCGCGCTGGATAGAGTCGAGCCCGTTGCGTATCGAGTTGAGTTTTTTTATCGTCTCCTCCGGTTTTTGAGTCTCTATGTTGCAGTATATCAGCCCTACTTCAACCTCTAACTCTTTTTGTCTTTGCGATTTACCTGCGTTTTTGTAGTAATCCCTCAGCTTTAGCAGGTGGTGCCTGAATTTGGCCTTATCGTTTAGGACATAATAGAGCCAACCCATCTCGGTGTGGTAACTCTCTGTTTCTCTTGGGGTTGGTCTGCTGATGGTTTTGAAGGCGGCAGCACCTGAGTCGGCATAACAAATGGCTTCGGATGTTAGTTTTAGTGCAGCGTAATGGCGTGCAGCCACTATATAGGTGTAATAGAGCTCGTAACGCTCCGACTGTTTGTTGGCCTCTATCAGTTTATTGATATAATGTATTGCGGCATGTCTTTCGCCCTTAAGTATGTGTGAGGTTATCAGCAGGTCGTAAACATCGGGCAGGTAGTTGAACATCCCTTCCTTATCGGCAAGTAGCATTTCGGCCTTTTGTGCGAGCATGGCTGCACGGGTGTTGTTGCCTATGTTGGCATTATATATTGCCTTACGAAGATAGAGATAGCCGAGGTCGCCTTCAGGAACTGTTTTGCGCGTGGTGTAGTACTTTTCAAGAGCATCTGCAATATTCCTGAATTTATCCTGCCTGCCTATAACCAGATAGTATTCGGCAGCTATTATGAAGAGATGGTGGTTATAATGGGCTATTTCGTTGTTACTCTCCATATTCATCACTTTAGAGAGTAGCTTTTCTGCGTCGTGGTAACGTCCCAGATTGTCGAAGAGAAGGTTGAGATAGTTGGCCGACAAGGTAGCCATCGTTTCGTTGTAGTGGCCTCTTGACGGCTTATGCTCTATCAACGATATGGTTTTTTTGTAATACTCCTCTGCCTTAAGCCATTCTCCTTCAAGGTGATGGCTTACTGCAATGTTGGCGTAGCTCTTCACTATCAACGAGTCGAGGTCGGGCTCCAGCACGCTGCCGTTGTCGATAATATGGTGGTAGAGTCTTTGGCTCTCATCGTAACTCTGCAAAACAATCAGCGCACTGGCTTTGTAGAAATCCAATATCAGTGGAGCACGTCTGTTCGATGGCGGGATGATTTTTTTAAGACTTCCTGTTATTGTTATGGTCTTAGATTGGTGCTCCATCTCCGAAAGTGATTTCAGATATAGCACCAGCACTTTGTCGGCCTCGGCTTCGTTACTCCATAACTCCTTATCAAACAGTGTCGGTTCAATGAGTGTAATAAGTTTTTCAAACTCATTCTGCTTGTAGAGCAGTTCTGCCCTTGAGGCAAGGCTTGTTGCCTGGCCGTGGCCTGACATGGAGTTAAAAAGGAGTGCAAATAGTAATAGGCTTATTCTCACTGCTATAATGGTGTTGGAACTATTGTCAGGATAAAAATATAAAAAAAACCGTTGTTAAGGTGTTACCTTTTCGTTTTTACGACATTAATTGTATATAAGCTCCCAATGTGGGCTTGTTTATGATCCCTTAAAATTCCCAAAACTGGTTTTAACGAAGACCTAAAAAAGAAGGATAGACTTTTCCCTTTGGTTTATCCTTCTTTTCTTTTTTTATGAGCCGGCAATTCCGTTTCTTTGCCGATTAAAATATCTCGTTTTGTTACAGAATTATAGACCTCATTACTCGGCCAATTTAAAACTTGCGTTACCTGTAATTATGTCGCAGGCCGGACAGATGTCGGTTGTCATGGCCGATACCATTATGGTTGGCCGGTTGGGCGAAGTTCCTTTGGCAGCAGTGTCGCTTGCCGGCAATCTGTCGGTTATAGCCCTTTTTCTGGGTATCGGAATCTCATTTGGCATCACCCCATTAGTGGGCAAAAGCTATGGTAACGGCAATCGCGAAAATATCTCTTTTCTCCTGAGGCAGATAAGGTATGCAGGATGGATTACCGGATTGGGGCTGATGGCTTTTATGGCTCTGATTTATATGCTGATACCTCACATGGGGCAGCCACAGGAGGTTGTTGAACTGGCCCAGCCCTATTTCCTCATTTTGATGTGTACCATGCTTCCTGCCCAGATATTTGCTTTCAACAAGCAGTTTGCCGAAGGATTGTCGAATACCCGGGTTGCAATGATTATCACTATCACAGGCAATGTGGTGAACGTGTTTTTCAACTATGTGTGGATCTTCGGAAAACTTGGATTCCCTGCAATGGGCATGATGGGCGCAGCCTGGGCTACTCTGCTCTCAAAGGTGCTGATGGCATTGCTTATGGATTTGGCATTGAGGCGTTTGGCAATATTCAGAGAGTATCATATTGCTGCAGCAGGATTTCGTTTTATGAAAGATGCTCTTGTGCGTATCGTTAAACAGGGATTACCCATTGGTGGACAGATGGTTATTGAGATTGTGGCATTTAGCGCAGGTGCGGTGATGATGGGATGGATTAGCACATCGGCACTTGCGGCACACCAGATTGTGATGACCCTGGTGAGCTTCACCTATATGATTTCGGCCGGATTGAGTGCCGCAACAACAATTAAAATCAGCATTTTCCGCGGCCAGAAGCGTTTCGACCAGCTCAGACACTCAGCATGGGCATCGGTACACATGGTGGTGCTGTTTATGCTTTTCACCGGTTCGGTATTTCTATTAGGGCGTTTTGTCATTCCTCTTCTGTTTATCAGCGATCAGTCGGTGATTGATGTTGCTGCCACATTGCTGCTGATAGGCGGAATGTTTCAGCTTTTCGATGGCGTGCAGGTTACAGCTCTCGGAGTGTTGCGTGGTATGGAGGATTTCTTCTATCCCGCCTTTGTATCGGGCGTAGCATATATCCTTATCAGCCTTCCGGTGGGATATGTGTTGTCGGTGGTAATGGAGGTGGGACCGGCAGGTATCTGGATTGGTTATCTTATGGGCCTTGCCGTGGCTGGATTGCTTTTGGTGTTCAGCATCAGAAAACAGTTTTCTAAAATAGAGTCAAAATAACTATTTCTTTTGATTGATGATATGGTATTTGTTGATGTGATTGCTACTGCGCGCGAGGCTAATGCGCAGAATGTGGGCACCGATGCCGCCATCGTTATCGATGTGCTTAGGGCTACTTCGGTTATGGTGACAGCACTGGCAAACGGAGCCGAATGTGTAATTCCGGTATTGACTCCCGGCGATGCTCTTGAATATCGGAAGAGCAATCCCGGAGTGTTGCTTGGCGGCGAGCGTAATGCCGAACTGATAGAGGGCTTCGACCTGGGTAATTCACCGCTTGCCTACACCAGACCTATTGTTGAAGGTAGGCAGTTGGTAATGACTACAACCAATGGAACCAGGGCAATACTCAATAGCTGTAGTGCTGCCGATATTTATATCGCCTGTTTTCTCAACGCCCGCAAAGTGGCCGAAACAGTGATGAAACATAGCCGTATATCAATTGTTTGTTCCGGTGCCGACGACCTTTTTACCCTCGAAGATGCACTTTGTGCCGGATATATCATCAATCTTATGAAGCATATTGATAATGAAATACGTCTTAGCGACCAAGCTATTTCGATGCTGGCTCTCTATTGGCAGGCCTCCGGCAATATTCAGGCATTTGCTTCGCAGGGACGGCACTATAAAGTGTTGAATGATAAAGGTTTCTTTGGTGATCTTGATTACTGCTTGGGTGATTCGCATATTGCTGTTGTGCCAAAGTATGTCGATGGAAGAATAGTGATTAGTCATCACTGAAAAACAAAAAATCCGGTTAAACCATTGGGTTATACCGGATTATTTTGAATTATTGGTGACGATTTTTCACATCGATAGTTCTATCTTTTTCTGAACATCCTCTGCTATTGATTCATAGGAGTTTTTGTTTGGATATACAGGTTCAAGAAACTCCACCCTTACCTTACGGAATGGTTTGGGGAAGAAGCTTCCCTTTGGCAGTGCCTCGTATGCACCTTTTATTGATACCGGCACAATAGGTATGTTCAACTCCTTGCTGAGTATGGCAAATGTCTTTTTAAATTCGCCAAGTTTCCCGTTGTTGGTGCGTGTGCCTTCAGGGAAAATAATCAGGTTTTTGTTGCATTTGAGTGCCTCGCCCATCTTTTGGATAGAATCTTTCAGGTTGTTGAGATCCATCACAATAATATTGTGGCGGTTAGCCATAAATCGTAGCCAGGTGGGTTTTATATGTTTCTCCTTGGCATAGAAATAGGTATTTTTGATGGTCTTGTTTTTGAGGAACGATGCCACAAAAAGGCCGTCGAAGAAGCTCTGGGGGTTGGGTGCTATTATTACAGGGCCGTCGGGGATACGTTCCATGCCCTTGGCTTTCAATCCAAAGTAGAGCTTGAATACCAGCTTCGAGGCTTTTACAAACAGCCTGCCTGTAAACCATGTGGCCGGCAGTTGCAGGTTGACCTTCTCCTTCAATATCCGCTTCCAGTCTATTCGTTCCACCTCCATGCGGGTGCGGTGTTCGGCCACCCATTTGGCCATCTTCTGTACCGACTCTATGGCAGATAGTTTATCGGAATCTACTTCAATTCCAAATGTCGATTGTAAAAACACCTGCAGCCCAACTTTGTCGAGCGAGTCGAGTCCAAGATCCATCTCAATGTGGTGCGATGGCAGTACGGTGCAACCCTTCTCGTTTTCAATGAAGCTCTTGATAATCCTATACTCCTCAGATTGTGGCTCAATAACAGGCTCTTTGCTTCGTGGCGACTCTTGCGCCAGCGACGAGAGCTTGAACCGTTGAAGCTTGCCCAGACGTGTACGCGGAAGCTCACCATCATATATCGAAAAGGAGAGGATGCGTTTATAGGGAGCCACCGTGCTGTTGTAGGTTGCAAACAACTCGGTTCTGATTTTCTTCTCAACCTCGCCCGCATCCAGCTGCGCCAATTCCGATGAAAGAACCACTATGCCTTTCAGTTGGTCTTTATCCTGATATATTCCTACCTCTTTGATAAGTGATACATGGCGTGAAAGCTCATCTTCTATCTCCGATGGATTTATGTTTTTGCCGTTCGACAGTACTATTATCTCTTTCTTTCTTCCTGTGATGATGATGTTGCCCAACTCGTCGAAATGACCCAGGTCGCCGGTGTATAACCAGCCATCCTTTATTATTTGTGCTGTCTCTTCGGGCTTGTTGTAGTACCCCTGCATGATGTTATCGCCCCGGGCAATTACCTCTCCCTGGTCGAAACTAACCTCTATTCCCGGCAATGGCAGTCCGGTTGCACCAATCTTTACCTTTCCGGGGCGTGTGAACGATATCATCGGAGCCGCCTCGGTCATTCCATAGCCTTCAAGTACTTCAAATCCAAGCGTCTTAAAGCCGTAGCCAACCTCGTGGTCGAGTGCTGCTCCACCCGAAACACAGTATTCGATGGCTCCGCCAAATTTGTTGTGAACCGATTTGAATACAAATCTGGAAAATGCCTGACTGTTAATTCTCTTTGCAAGACTAAACAGCATCCGGGCTACTGCACTCTGGTCAATCTTATCTTTAACTCCTTTGAATATAGCTGCATAGAGACGCGGTACACCAATAAGAATGGTTATCTTGTTCTTTTGCAGTGTGTTGATGATGTCGGACGATACCATCGACGGTGACATGGCAATGGTTCCACCAGTGTTAAGCGGCATCACCATGGTGCCTAATAGTGGGAATATATGGTGAAGCGGTAAAAGCATTAAGGTGCGCTGCCCCTCGTGGAATATCCTGAAATCGATGGCAATACCTTTGATATTTACCAGGATGTTTTTGAACGATAGCATAACCCCTTTGGGCGAACCTGTTGTGCCAGAGGTGTATATGATTACGGCGGTCTCTTCGGCTGAGTAGGTTATAGAAGCAGGTTTCTCTTCGGCACACTCCATCTGCTCCAGGTCGTCGATTATTATTATCTGCGGATGTAAATCTGTTAATTGTAGCGCATCCTGAATTGTGTTGTGTCGTTCGCGCGAAACCATTACCACCTTTGGGCGGCAGTCGTTGAGAATATAGGCTGCTTCGGTTGCTGACGACAGGAAGTCGATGGGGACCGCAATGCCGTTCTTAGCCCATATCGAATAGAAGGCATAAACCCATCCTTCGCGATTTTCAGACAGAATTACCGCCCTGTCCTGGCTTTGTAAGCTGAATTTGGATGAGAAAAGGGTAACCTTCTTTAATAGGTCGCTATATGAAATATGCTTGTCACCAATGATGAGAGCCGTTTTATTTCTTAGTTCAATCATGTTTTCCTTTTTCGTTGCGGGCGTAAATTTAAGTAATTAATTAGCACGCAACCTTACCTTTGGCTCTATGGTGTGAAATTTACTTTTTAGACTCTTTGGTTGAAAAAGTAAGATTGCTGCAATAATAACTCGTTA
Source organism: Marinilabiliaceae bacterium (assembly GCA_039811485.1). GTDB lineage: Bacteria > Bacteroidota > Bacteroidia > Bacteroidales > Marinilabiliaceae > JAGPIS01. The sequence goes on from JBDHYT010000052.1 coordinate 9,235, forward strand.
TTTAGACAAACGAAGAGGATAATAGTTTTATTCAAAGGGTTTTATCGCTCTGTCGAATATCCCGTTGATATATGCAATTGTCATGCCATAGTTGGAGAGTGGGATGTTGTGGTCCTTGAGTGGTTTGAGCCTGGATATGAGCTGCTTGCGGGTAATCATACATCCGCCGCACTGTATTGCCATTGCGTAAGTTTTTGGTGGCTGCGGTAGTGGTGATAAGCCTGCAACTACGTCATAATCAAGCTCCAATCCTGTGTGACTGTTAATCCAGGCTGGTAATTTCGACCGCCCTATGTCGTTGCACGACACGTGATGGGTGCAACTCTCGAGTATCAGCACCCTGTCGCCCTTCCTAAGTTTTGACAGAAAGGGTGTTCCTTTTTTATAGGCTTCAAAATCACCTTTGAAGTTAGCGAGCAATATCGAAAAGCTTGTAAGTAATATATCTTCAGGTATCTTTTGTGCCACAGTGTTGAATATCTGACTGTCGGTGACTACCAGTCTGGGACGGATAGATGTGTTTTTGATGAATTTATCAATCTGATTCTCTTTTAATACTACACATACCGCATCATTGTCGAGTACATCGCGGATGGTCTGAACCTGCGGCAAAATAAGCCGTCCTTCAGGTGCCGACTCATCAATCGGCGTTATCATCACAACCATTTCTCCAGGGTTGATAATCCTGCCCAACAGCGATGGAAGGGTGTAGGCCGATTCCGGTATTGCTGCTATAATGCTCTCTATAATCTTTTCGGTTTTTAACTCATGGTGATGCCGCAATATCGATGCCGGATGGTGCATTGCCATCTTTGTTGCTGTACTGTCGTTTAATGGTTCCCTGTCTTCCTGGTTGTGGATTATCAGAAATGGTATATCTAACTCTTTAAAACGTTGAATCAATGTCTCTTCCGGCTTGTCAAATCTGTTGCCCGACACAACCAGAAGGGCCAGATCGATTAACGGGATGGTCTCTAATGTCTTCTCCACCCTTTTATATCCTATCTCACCCATGTCGTCGATGCCGGCGGTGTCGAACAGAATAACCGGACCGAATTGCGGCAGTTCAATACTTTTTTTAACCGGGTCGGTGGTTGTGCCTGGTATTGAGCTTACTACCGATAGTTGTTGGCCTGTAATACTGTTTATCAGGGTACTCTTGCCGCTATTGCGTCGTCCGTATATGCCAATATGTGGCCGTCGGTCTCTGCTCATCTCTTTTTTCTCAAATTTAGCAAAAAGAGTTTGTTTTTATATGTTGATTTATACATCGTTGGTCAAAAAATGTAATTCCGCAACGATATATTTTGCAATATTTGATATCTCTCTTTAAGGTAGTACGACTTATGAGGAACTTTTACGCAATTATCTTCTTTCTACAGTTTATGGTGTCGGTAAAGGGTCAGAATCTGCCCGAACTGATAAAACAGCGCAGCAAAGCGGTTGTTGCAGTATCATCATATTCGGTGGCCGGAACAGTAGTCGATCGGGTGAATGGTTTTTTTATCAGCTCCGACGGAATATTGCTTATGCCTGCTTTCCCACTTTCAAAAAGCGACTCAATAATCGTTACACTTCACAACGGCCGTAAGTTGCAGGTCGAAAAGGTATTGTCGGTGCAGTTGTACTACAATATGGCGATGGTAAAGGTCAGTGGTACGCGCGATTTTGAATTTC
>JBDHYT010000053.1:0-10850 GCA_039811485.1 Marinilabiliaceae bacterium
AATCCGTCGTAGGTTATCCGCCAGTTAGGCTGAATATGGCTCAACGAAGGTATGGCATCGAGAAATATGGAGCTGGCACTTCGCCCTGTGTAGGCCGACAAGAATGCGGGAATAAGCACATCCTGCGAGTTGAGTGCATAACCATCCACGCCCGAAGTGACATTATGGCCCAATTGGGGATAACCTTCGGCACTATATGGAAGTCCTGCAATGGGCGAACCGGCATATTTTCCTGTTGTAGGATAGTGGGTGCCGGTGCGTTTTGCGCCAAGTCGTGCAGCAATTATGTTGCGGTTCTCCATAAACCTGTCGAACACACCCGAGTTGAGTGCTCCCTTCTTGCCAATGTGTGCAAATGTAGTATTGAAGGCATTGTATGTCATCGAAAAACTGCCTCTCTCCATTGTATTGAACACACCTTTATAGCCCGAACCTCCATAGAGATAATACTCGCTCATATTATTATTGAAACGGCGGTCGGCAGTCAGCTCTATCCGCAACCCTTTCACCGGTTCGAGCGATGCCTTGATTGAAAAGTCGCGGGTGGAGGTCATCACATAAGGATTGTTCAATGTGGTGTCGGTTGAGAGCCATCCGTGGCGCACCGCTTCGAGCGCAAAGTCCCTATCCTGAAGACCAAGCATAAATGGAATGCCCGGAGCAGTGAAACCGTTATACCTGTCGGAACCAAGGAAGTTGGATTTGGGCATATAACCCGGCATTATGGTACCATCGTTACCCGAATATGTGACGGTGATATTTTTAAGCGAGGTAATGGTCATGGCGGTATAATCCTTTATACGCTGCCATAGGCTATTGTCGTCGGTAACGGTACCGGTGACAAGTATCCGGGCTTTGGCAACATCGGTGTTGGATACAAACTCGGCTTTCGAGCCGTTCACAACGTTGATTGTTCCCTGTACCGGACGGCCATTTTCGTCGAACACCCTGATATTTACCTCGGTAGTCTTCAGTTTATGGTTGATAACCTTGGTCTGTCCTGCTTTCAACTCAATTCCGTTTTCATTGAAACGCACCGTCCGGCTGCTGTTCTGCTGGTTTGCATTGCCATATTTTCTTCCCAGATCCTTAAGATATGCCGAGCGGTTGTAAAGAGTATTCATATTTAGCTGGCCATTGACCTGCAGTGTATTGGAGTTGCGTATGGTGTTGCCCCACTTAAACTCTGTCTGTTTTATCTGGCCTGCATCCCACTGATACATACCGCGATACTGAACCGTAGATGTTGCAAAATCGAGATATGGCAGTTTGTTCACCGGCACATTATAACTTGCATCAATATTATGCTGATAGTTGGTTGTACGTCCAAACGAAAGGATGTTGTGCATCACCGAATCGCGCCATTCGTAATACTCATCCCTGTACAGACGCTTATTCACCGGCCCGTCGGGTTCGTCGATACGGGCATTGGTGGTGGTGCGGAATCCAAGTTTTAGCGATTTGGTAACATTATATCTTAAATCGAACTGACGGTTCCAGTCAAAATCCTTGCTCACATTCACCGGAATCTGGTATCCCGGATTGGTGATATTGCGCAGTTGCCTCTCGTTATACTGTCGTCCCAGCTCCCATCTGTACGAAATCTGGGCAGGCATATAGTAGAAGTTGAAATCGGTGATGAGCTTAAACAGATTCGGATTGAGTTTCACGCCCTTAAATGGTTCAACCACTTTGGGCTGTCCGCTAAAGTTATACCCAAGCGAACCACGGAAGTCGCGGTTTGTCTCGTAACGGGTGTCGATATTATGCCGGTTGGTTTCGCTATACGAATACGACGCGGTGATATTACTTGGCGAATAAAATGGCACATTGGGTTCCTTCGGATTGAGTCTTACATTGGTGAAATTCACACTCTTACGACTAACCACAGTCTCCGACACATCCTTTATGCTGTCGCGTTCTGAGGCCGAACCTGCATTTTTCAGAGCCACTTCTAAAGGTACGTCGGGGTCGAGCGGATAGTATTTGGGGTCGGAGACCGATTTTGAATATCCGAAGTAGAAAGGGACACTCAACCGCGATTCGGGACCGAGCAACTTGCCAAGTTCAAGGTTGGTTGAAACATCATACTGATGAAAATCGTCCTGGTTACGCTCGTTCACGCTCTTTTCGATGCTTCCAAAACCGATGGTACTCATCTTTCCGGCCACCGACACCGAACCCAGGTCGGCCAGCTTGATGGTGGTACGTGCATTGGCAGCCCATCCACCCTCTTCGTTGAAGTCGGTAAGCCTCAATTCGTTGAACCACACCTCGGCCGATTTATGGCCTGCGCCACGGGCACGGGTACCTATCATCACAGTAACCACATTACTGAGATTTGGGTTACCCTTTATCCTCACCCTGTTTTTCGGATTTTCGGGGTCGGGCCACGAATATACATCCTGGAAGGTAAGTGTAGAGCCTGCCTTACGTTTTTCGTCGTTGCGCCGGAGCTTAACCTGCTGGAAGAGGTCGAGCGGCACATTCAGCTCATTCGACTCGGGCCACACCAAATACCGGTCGCTCTCCGAGTCGGTATAATTACCGGGCTTGGTAAGCTTCAGCGGGATTTCGTATTCGTAATAGTTGTCGGTATAGTCGGTTCCCAACCTTATAAAGGCCGACATCTGTTCGTCTTCGAGCAACTCTCCCTCAATTGCTTCGGCATGAATAAACATTTTGATACGCCTGTATTGCCGCATATCCATATTGAGGGTTTTGTACACAGCCCTTGCATCGCCTCCTGCCAGATTCATCACCTTCATAAGCAGTGCCTGCTCATTGAGCTGACGTAACTGCGGATTTGCCGGATCTATCACACGGTCGATTCCGGGAGGCAACACATAGTTTACGGGTGTTTTCTTATTATTCTCTTCTATATTGACTGCAAAAGTCTCCATTGTAGCCGATGCCGAGGGCACACTTCCCACATCGTGCAGATCCTTGGTATATTTACGCCATTCGCCACGTACCAGATCGAGGGTGGCAAAACGAAGCACACAAGTATCGCTAAAACCCGTCATATACATACGCATAAACCTGATTGAGCGCAGGTCGCTGATGGTACCAACCGTACGTTGTGGCTGATTGAGCGGAATCTTAAACTGATACCACTTTACCTTTTCGGTCTTGCCGTTTTTAAGTTTTACCGATGCTTCAACGATATCAGAAATAAAGTTTTTGCCCACCTCCATACTATCGGGCCGCATTGATACACGATATTGATAGTAATTCTCGTTCTCATTGAGAGTGTTGTCGCTGTTGAGATCCTCATTATCGGGCAGTGTTACTGCTGCCGTTGAGTACGACTCTTTGGAGTACTCCGAGGGGACAGAGTTGCCTTCGGTGTTGTTGAAGTCCTTATATCTGTCGAGAATCGGGGTGCGGGCAGCATCAAAATCGGAGCCTCTGAAATAGTGGTAGTCGTCGCCGGCAGGGTCGGCCACTATTTTATTGTAGGCATCATCATTCAGCAAACCGGCCTGGTGCATCTGATCGATAATATTCAGATACGGATATGGTTGTTTGCGGTAGAAATACCGTTCACGCTCCGAACTCATACCGTTCAGGCCCACATCCTGGGCACGCAGCGATGCCGGATCGGTATTAAAGGCATTTATAAGACTCTGTTTTTTCGACACATATCCCCAATTGGTGCTGTCCACGTCAAACGGTTCGCCAGGCACAGGCAAACCCTGCTCAAACGATTTCCGCGAGTCGCGCAGCACATCCTCCGAAATATCGCCAAGGTTGAAGTACAATTCACCGCCATCTTTGTGGTGGTTGTTGTTGTAGATAAACGGGTCGAGAACCCAGAATTCGATATACTCGATATTGGCTGATTCAAAATCGTTGGTTTCAATTTTCCGCTGTATGCCTCCCCATTTCTTATCAGGATTGGTTAGCCGTCCCTGCGTGGTAATATTGGTTGTGAAGTTATAGGGGCCGCGCTCGTCGGGATAATAGGCAAGGTTGAGAACCGGGATGTTGGTTGGCTGGCCATAAGGGCTTTGACGGTTGGGAAATATCTCGGCCTCGTAAACCTCGCGCACATAATGATTCGACTGCATCTCGGGGTCGTTCTTGATGTGCGAGGGTGTGGCGGCCACGTTACGCAAAAACAGCGGGTCTATCACATACCAGGCAAGTTTGGCACGCTCGAAGCCGGCCGACAAATCATTGATTTTATCAGCATTGGGAAAAAGATCCTTCTGCCCCTGAGGTACACTGGCAAGTTTCCAGGCCGTCCAGTTTTTCATGTCGTACGAAGTGCGTGTACCCTCAAAATCATCGATATACGAAGCGTTTTTGATAGCTTTGGAGCTGCCGGGAATAAGCTGGGCAAATTCGCCCTCAAATGTTATCGACGATTTCTCTTTGGTACTCACAAGCGGAAGCTTGTCGATAAGTTTGGTAAGTCCCATCGACTCGCGCTGAAACGAAGTATTCAAACCCCAGATGGTATTCGATATTGGTTCATCACCATAGTTAACCTTCTGGGTGAGCGGTTTTTCCGAAAGGTGCATAATGGTGGCTCCAATATTGAAATTGGGATTGAAGCGATAGTCAAAATGAGCACCAAGCAGTGTTTTGGTCTGCACATTAAACATGCTCTGGTTCTCGAGCGAAACCTGAATAGGAGTACCCGAGTTGAGCAATCCCTGGTTGATTATCCTCACCCTGCCAAGTGCATAATCGACGGTATAGTCAACATTTTCAACAAGTTTCAATCCACCTGCAGTGACAATTACCGAGCCTTGCGCCACATTGACGGCATTGAGCATTATCTCCGAACTGGAGGCCGACTTATAGCGGCCTTTCAGCTTATATTTGTTCTTTGATGCAATCTGCTCGGCCACCACATAAGTACTGTCGTAAAGCTCCTGAAACACATATTTCTTTATCAGGTCGGGATGGCCTGCAAGCTGCTTCTTTAGTGCCGAGCCAAAGGGTTCGAGCACAGGAAATATAATACGCCCGTTCTCAGGAATAATGGTGTAACCTTCCACAAAGTCGAACACACCATCGGGCGAAGGATCGAGCTGGCTGTTAAGCTTATCGAGATTCAGTATTTCCAGAAAAGTCTTCCCGTTGATACCTCCATTGGCTGGTTTTGGCCCTTCGGGAAAATAGTTAATGTCGGAACCGGTGGAGTCGTTCACATATACAACGTTAAGGTCAAAGTCCTCACGGTTAATCTGATAGGCATTTATTGAGTATATATTCTTCATCATCAATGCCCAGTTTTTAAACCGCGGCGTCAGATTGGTTCCCTTTATCAACTTAAGAAACAGGGCATTGGGAGCCTGTACACCGGCATTTGAAAACTCACCCACCTTATAGTTCTGCCCCATATAGGTATATTCGTAAGCCACAGCCAACACCTCATCGGAGTTAAGAGCCGAATTGAGCGAAATATATCCCAGCTTTTCGTTTACCGTATATTCATTGGACGACAGCAGTCTGGCACTCTCAACCTTCTCATAATCTTTGCCACCGTTGAATTTACTGCTCTCCAATGGTGCAAACACTGTTCCCACCTGGTTGATGTCGCGCACGGCCGAATATGTGGTTGTCATCTCGCCATAAAGATTATTTGCTTCATTGGATGGGAAGCCGGCGGGATTACCACTCCACAATGTGGTGTTAGACAAGTTGTTGCCAGTCTCACCTAAGTCCAGAAAGGCCACAAGGTTACGTGCTTCGTTGAAATTGCCCGAACGGTTGGTCACCCACACCTCGACCTTGGTTATGTTGATTGGCGAATTGACAAATGGTAACATACTGACACTCTGATCGTAAAGCTCTCTGAACTTATGAGCCAGGAAAAAGTGACGGTTACGGTCGTACTTGTCGGCACGTACATCAAAGAGTTGAGTCTGGGCTCCTCCTTCGAGGTTCATCATTGATGTCTCACCCTTCTGCTGCGAAAAGATGGTAGTGACATTCAGTTTGCCAAACTGCATCTCCGTCTTCACGCCAAAGAGGCTCTGACTACCGGTGATAAGTGTACCCGGCAGCGGAAGAGTAACGTTTCCGGCCTCCACCTTTTTTATTATATCATCCTCCGACCCTGAGAAGTCGAGCTTCAGCTGGTTTTCGAAATCGAAAGTTGCCTGGGTATTGTAATTCACGCCCAGCTTAAGTCGCTCACCTATCTGTGCGTTAAGATTCATCTGTATTGTCTGGTCGAAATCGAAACTGGTAGTCTTGCGCATCCGCTCCTGCAGAGTAGGATTATCTATCCTGGTCTGCTGAATTCCGATACGCAGTTCGGCCATACCTTGCAGCCGCATATTAATCTGGTTACCGCCAAAAACAGTGCTAAACGCCTCGTTGTTGACCTGCCAGTTGGAGTTGATTAGAGCTCCTCCTCCCTGACTTCCGTTGGATGCCCTTGAACCGGCCTGCTTCATCTGCCAGTAATTCATTATCGACCGGCGCGTATCCTGGTTCAGATACTCTTCAAGAGTCATAGTATAAGGCAGTCGCACATCAATGCCTCCTATTTTGCGATAGAGTGTAACTGTGTTGGTGGCAGCATCGTAGGTTGTACTGTACTCATAATTTCCGGGCAGCGGGAGGTCAATGCCATTTTTACCAACCGGCTCCATATTGCCATTGGCCGGTATGTCACACAGCGGATATCGTGGTTTCTTACCGTCATCGGGGATAGTGTCGGCTGCAACAACATCAGAATCAGAGATATGCAAAGAAGGCCACTCCTGCCTTGTGTATGGAGCAGAGATGGATATCAGCATTACACTTATAACGCTGATAGTAAACAAAATATATTTGGCAGACAATTTCAAAGTCGAGTACTAACAGTTTGTTTTTAGAGCATGCTTAACGCTTTTCTGATGACCACCTCCACTTTGGCGTCGGGTGTCTGAGTCAGAATAGCATCAATCACCTTTTGCGATGCCGCCTTCGCAAAGCCCAGCATCACTAAAGCAGATAACGCTTCTTCCTTTACACTATTGTCTGAAACGGCAAATAAATTATCAGGAACAGCCATTTTGCCCAACTTATCCTTGAGTTCTACAACGATGCGCTGGGCTGTTTTCAGTCCGATGCCCTTAATGCCCTTCAGCAGATTAACATTCTCAGCCACAATGGCTTGCTGAAGCTCGCCGGCCGAATGTGCCGACATCATCATACGTCCCGTGTTGGCACCTATGCCCGACACCGAAATAAGATGACGGAATAGTTCGCGCTCATGCTGACTCACAAAGCCAAAAAGTGCATACGCATCCTCGCGGATATTTTCATGCACAAACAGGCAGGCCTCCTCCTTATTTTGCAACGCAGTATAGGTGTTGAGCGATATGCTTATAAAATAGCCAACTCCGTTGACATCTATAACAACGTGGGCAGGACTGCACTCTGCAACCTTGCCCCTAACATAGTCTATCATTCCAAAAATGTAAAATTACTTTTTAAATGCTGCCCACCCCTGAGCCACAAGATCTACCTCATCGCCACCGGTAGTAACCATTCTGAATCCTTTAGCCTGCTCGGTAATATAGCCCACAGCATAAACGGCAGGTCCCGGAATTGTCTTAAATTTCTCATAATCATCCTGCCTGATGGTAAAGAGTAACTCATAATCCTCACCACCATTAAGCGCAGCAGTCACCGGGCTGAAACTCAGCTCTTCGGCCATATTGCGGGTGACATGATCTATGGGTATCTTCTCTTCAAAAATGCGGCATCCCACACCCGATTTATTGCTGATGTGCAGCAGCTCCGACGACAGACCGTCACTGACATCAATCATTGCTGTGGGAAGCACATTTATTGCTGCAAGAAAATCGACTATGTCGGCACGAGGCTCAGGTTTCAGCTGTCGCTCAAGTATATAGTCGTAACCATCGAAGGCTGGCTGTGCACCCGCACCACCATCGAGTACCCTTTTTTCGCGCTCAAGCAACTGAAGCCCCATATACGAGCTTCCCAAATCGCCGCTAACGCAGATAATATCGCCGGCCTTAGCACCATTCCTGTAAACAATCTTATCCTTATCGGCCTCACCAATGGCAGTAATGCTTATGGTAAGCCCTGTGAGTGAAGTTGTTGTGTCGCCACCGACCAGATCGACTCCGTATTTTTCGCATGCAAGGAGGATACCTGAGTAGAGCTCATCAATGGCATCAACCGAAAATTTGGAACTAAGTCCGATTGAAACAGTTATCTGCTTCGGATAAGCATTCATTGCATACACATCCGAAAGATTAACAGCCACTGCCTTGTATCCCAGATGCTTAAGTGGCGTATATGTGAGGTCGAAATGAATACCTTCGAGCAGCAGGTCGGTTGTTACCACCTGATGCTTACCATTAGCAAAAAGCACTGCTGCATCGTCGCCAATCCCCTTGATGGTTGACGGATTACGTAATATTACCTGCTTCTCTATCCTGTCGATGAGTCCGAATTCGCCAAGTGACGATAGCTCTCCTGCCATATCCTGCATATTGTAAAAACCGATTAATTGAATGTCAAAAGTAGCAAAAAAAGCAGTCAAAACCTGCTTATCAATATACAATTGGAACAAAAAGAGAATATGTAAAAAATAAAATCCGGGAAAAATCAAAAAAGCCTGACCGGTTCCTCAACCAATCAGGCTAAAAAGGTGTTACTGCACTAACCTTAAACTTAAACCTTTTCCATCACCTTTTGAAAATCAATCAATTGAAAAGCGAAACCACTCTGTACTGTTGGTACGGTTGATAAAATAGACCATATTACCGAGTTCAAAAACAGTAAATCCGTCGGGTGCATTAAGTTTCTCCATAAGTTGTTTGAAATTAGGATTACGTTTCAAACGAGCAGCAGCACCACCTTCGGAGCCATCACCTTGTGTTATCAGAACCTGGTCTTCGCGAAGTTTGGTGAAAGATGCAATTTCAAACTTATTGTCGGGCTCACCGGTGCTTGACGTTACCATATAATTCCAGTAGCTTTTACCCTCCACATTCCACACAAGACGTATATCCTGAAGGTTTGCAATTGATGCTTTCAGTTTATCCAGAATAACATTTAAACTGCTGCTAACCGAAAAGTTTTTAAGCACTTTACCGCCATACTTATCTACTGTATTGCCAAGAGGAACAGGCGTGGTGTGGGTAAAGAGTATCTCGCCATCGCCAGAGCGGGTTCTGAAAGACGATTTTGCCTCATCATTTTCGTACCAATCGAAAAACCGCACGGTTTTACCTCCGACAGTCAACTCTTTATCGAGTCCGAAACCTTTGGCATCAAAATCGTATGATACAGTTTCAACCTTAATGCCGGCAGCGGTAGGCACATAAAAATTCAGATACCGGTTATTTTTTCCGGCTGAAAAAACTATTCCGGTTCCATCTTTAAAAATGATACTGTTGAAAAATGCAGACTCTTTGTCTTTTAAAAGGAATTTCTTCAATCTCTTGCCATTTTCAAAGTAATTCTCCTCATCGCCGGGGCCTGCCTTACAGAACGCAACAATATCCTGATTCTTTTTCCCTTTCAGGAAAACGGTGTCGGCTGTTACTTTCATGATAATAAACTCAAAATCACCACCATACCCGGTACCCTGTGGTGACAGGGATGGATCGGCCAGGTAATGCAGGTTGCCATAGGTATCGAACTTCAGCACCGGTCCCTGGCTGAAATCGAATCCGTAAGACGATGATGAGACAGTGGCGAGATAGTCGGTGGCTATCTGTACTCTGTTATCGGTGAATTTCATAAAAAGACGTCCACAAAATTTTTCGTTTGGCTCATAGGCAAATTTCCAGCCATACTGAGAGGCCAGCAGAGTAGAATGGCACTCCTCCACGGCCTGCGTGAGCCGCTCATGTGCCGACTTACCGAAAACGTCCTCAACCTCATTTTCGCACGATTGCAAAACGGGAAGAGCAGCAAGCATCAGAAAAGCAGCTATATTTTTCAGTCTCATAAGAATCTAATTTAATTACCTGCAACAATTTGATTAATTACATCCATCGACGCCTGACGAAAACTATCGACATCGATGCCCCAGTTAGTTTTCATGTAGATCCGCACCGACTCCTCTTTTTGGCGAATTTTGGCTACAGCATTTAGCCCTTCCACATCATCGGGACCGGTAGGAATCTTGCTAAGTTTTGCCTCCCACTCATCTTTGGTATTGGTAAAAAGAGTTGCCAGTATCTCAACAAAATCCTCATTTGGCTCACTGATGGAATAAGCGGTGATAAAACCAAGCCTCTGAGCCTTTGCATCGGTATAGTCGGTCCAGTTGGCATCATACTTACCGGTTATACTCTGATAATCAACACTGATTGGAATTTTCTGCTGAAGGATATGACCATACTCGTGATGAATAACATGGAAGTAACGCTTCAAAACCGACAGATTTTTCGGATTAAAGTCATTAACCTGATAAAGCGTAATCTGAACGCCACCTTCGGCTGTTCCCTGTGTTATGGAGCCGTTGTTGTAACTGGCGCTGCCAACAAGCAGAATCTTCCTGAACGAATTGCGCCGTATGAATCCTTCGCCTCCCTGCTGATCGTAAACATCCATCCACACACGTTTCACCACATTAAGAAAGGGCTCAACAAGCTCCTCTTTGGGCGGAACAAGATTTTTTTGAGTGCCTGCATCACCGTCCACCCATTTGTATGTCACCGAGGTATTGGCTGTAGCAACAAAGTTGTTGTAAATCCATTTATCGAGTTCCGACAATGGTTTTTCGGTGGTATCGAAAATCGACGGGCCAAGATCGTCGTCATTTCCACAAGCAACGAGCCCAAAGAGAGACACCATCAATAGATATATTAATTTCTTCATAATAAGCATTTTATAGTTTTTTGAATCATACT
>JBDHYT010000054.1:0-10848 GCA_039811485.1 Marinilabiliaceae bacterium
CCTGCACCTGAAGCCGGCTTGCAAACGCATCGACAACACGCGGTATTTTGCTCAATCCGGTGATATGCTGACGCGGAATATAACCTACATGTACCTTACCGAAAAAGGGCAGCATGTGATGCTCGCATAACGAATAAAACTCAATATCCTTAACAACCACCATCTGCTGGTAATCTTCGCGAAACATGGCAGATCGCAAAATTGCTTCAGGATTCATTTGATAACCTCTGGTAAGGAACTGCATTGCTTTGGCCACACGCCGGGGTGTTTTCACTAACCCTTCGCGCTCCTTGTCTTCGCCCAGCAAATCGATAACTCCGGCATAAAGTTGCGACAAACTGTCGGTCAACTCTTCTTTATGCAGAAGGTCGTCGGTAGGATACATCATCGTACGGGATTCGCTCATGATAAATATTTAGGGGTGATAAATTAATTTATTTGTTGCAAAAATAGTCATACAAATATTTAAACCATCAAATAAAGGTTTTGTTTACAAAATAAAGCAGATAACCTATAATTTCCACCCGTAAATATTTTAGTTAATCAAACTCGGGCTATCACACAATCAAGTCGTTGAGACTGCGTTTGGGCACATGGTGAACACCCTTTTCATCGCGCCAGTATCGATAGTCACTATCCTTAAGAGGCTCCACAACAATGGTCTCTTTAGCCTTACCGAGTGCAATAACATGCACTATTTTAAGATGTTGCGGCAATTCCAATGCTTTATGAAGAGGCAACCTGTCAACAGAACCGACAATACAGGTGGCAAGTCCCTTCTCTGCTGCGCCAAGGATGATACTCTGACTGGCAATTCCATCGTCGCAAAAATAGTTGGATGCAATTTCGGAATCGTGTAGAACCACGATATATGCTGCAGGTCTCTCACCCGCAACAGGGCCGTCCCAATCTTTAAGAAAGGCAGCCCACGAGAGGTGCTTAAATATTTTTTCGTTAGTTGCCGGCTCAACCGACAGATAGTATTTCAACGGCTGCGCATTACGTGCAGAGGCTGAGAGACGAGCCAAATCGACAAGCTCCTTAAGTGAATCGACAGCCACAACTTCGTCTTGCAGAAACCGACGACAACTTCTGGCTTTCAGAATTAGGTCTTTTAGCATAGTGATTTAATTTAGTGTAGTTAAGAGAGTCTCAATATAGTAAAAATATTGGGACTCTCCACCTAAACACTAAACAATATTATCATGCAAAGCGGCCATTTACCACGCTCCAGTCTATTAAGTTCCAGAAGGCGGCAATATAGTCGGGACGACGGTTTTGCACATCAAGGTAGTATGCATGTTCCCAAACGTCGCAGGTTAGCAGCGGTGTCAACCCATTACGAAGCGGATTGCCTGCATTACTCTCTTTTACAATTTCAAGTTTGCCATCACCATTTTTTACAAGCCAAGCCCAGCCCGAACCGAAAACAGTAGCTGAGGCAGCAGTGAAGTCGGCTTTGAATTTTTCGAAACTACCAAAGTCGCGGTTTATTGCTTCGGCAATTGCACCTTGTGGTTCTCCACCACCCTTTGGCGAGAAGGTCATAAAGTAGAAGGTATGATTCCACACCTGGGCTCCGTTATTGAATATCGGACCATCGGCCTTCTTTATAATCTCTTCGAGGGCAGCATTTTCGTAAGGAGTACCTGGCACAAGATTGTTAAGATTGGTAACGTAAGCCTGATGGTGCTTACCATAATGAAACTCAAGGGTTTTCTGAGAGATGTGTGGCTCTAAGGCGTTCAGTGCGTATGGCAACTGAGGCAATTCAAATTTCATAATATATCATTTTATAGGTTTACTAAAATTCATAACAATATAGCATAAATATTTGTTTTGACTATATCATGAAAAAACAAAAGAGGGAAATCCACGTTTGAATCTCCCTCTTTCACCTATAAAATGAACAAATCAAATATTAAAACGTCTTTCAACCTCTTTCCAGTTTACCACATTCCAGAACGCTGCTATATAGTCGGGGCGTCTATTCTGATAGTTAAGATAATAGGCGTGCTCCCAAACATCAAGTCCAAGTATTGGTGTTCCCTTCACCTCGGCAATATCCATAAGCGGATTATCCTGATTTGGCGAAGATGTAACAACCAGCTTTCCATCAGGCTGCTTAACCAACCACGCCCAGCCCGAACCAAACCGCGTGGCGGCAGCCTGATTGAAAAGCTCTTTAAACTTGTCGAACGAGCCAAAATCTTTTTCAATGGCAGCCAAAAGAACCCCGGAAGGTTTGCCTCCACCATCGGGCGAAATAACATCCCAGAAAAGATTATGGTTGTAATATCCGCCACCATTATTGCGTACTGCCACAGGAAGTGTCGAAATTTTGGCCATCAAAGCCTCTATGGATAGATGCTCATCGGCTGTGCCGGCAAGAGCTCCGTTGAGATTATTGGTATAGACACCATGATGCTTGGTATGGTGAATCTCCATTGTGCGTGCATCAATGTGTGGTTCAAGTGCATTATATGCGTATTTTAACGCGGGTAATTCAAAACTCATATCTAAATCTTTAAATTAATATATTCAGACCTTTTTATGCGAATATATAGCTTGTTTAGATTAAATCCAAATAAATAAAACAAAAAAACAGAAAAAAAGAGGCTGCCCTTTCGAACAACCTCTTTTTCAAATAGAAACAATATTAACCTCTGACAAAAATAGATTTAATTATATGGCTTGCAATCTTTGGATTCTCCTTTAGACGACGGGTGCTATAGCCGAACCAGTCCTTACCAAAAGGAACATAAACACGAAGCTTATGTCCCTTCGCCACAAGTTCCTGCCGCAAATCGGGAGTTACGCCGTAGAGCATCTGAAACTCATATTTATCGGGTGTCAGACCATATTTGGCAATAATGGATAGTGCCCCATCAACAACCCTTCGGTCGTGAGTGGCTATACCAACATACACACCATTGGCGAGCAGATAGTCGAGACATTTAAGATAATTTTCTATAATGCCTTCGCGGTCTTTGATGGCGATAGACTCCGGCTCAACATAGATTCCTTTGCACAGACGGAAGTTCACAGGTTTATCGGTACTGTGTGCGCCAACAAATTTCTCAAAATCGGAAAATGTGCGTTTCAGGTATGCCTGCATAACCAGTCCAACCGACTTTGGAAACTCATTGCGGAGGCGGTTGTAAAGCTCAATCTCGGCATCCACACATTGGGAATCCTCCATGTCGATACGCACAAAGCTGTTGAACGAAGCAGCAAGGGCGACAATCTCACGTATATTATTGTAGCATACCTCCTTGTCGATTAAAAGGCCAAAACTGGTTGGCTTAAGCGAGAAGTTACCATCTACGCCGGCCTGACAGAATGTACGAATAATATCGAGATACTCCTTCTTATTATCATAAGCCTGCTGGAGACTGGTGATAAACTCACCAAGCAAATCGATGGTAACACTAATTCCTTTGGCATTGAGTTGCGATGAGGCAAGAAGAGCTTCCTGGAGTGTTTCGCCTGCAATATATTTTTTTGAGAAGATCCAGATAAACCGTTTCGGAAAATAAGGCAGGGTTTGGGCTATTAAACTATTGAACATCTTTATAAAGTTTAGTTATGACGATTAAGTAATAGGTATCTTTAACAACTTTCATCCCTGTTTTCAAACGAAAGCCATTAATACAAATATTAACCAATCCGCTAAAAAAAAGTATGATAGAACTCACAACATAGAAAAAGTGAATATGATATAAATCAGAGTTCACAGCATCACAAACAACTTACCGCAGAAGCGGACATGATGAACAAAATCAGGAAAACAAAGATTATGGTATAGTTATTGAGCACATAATGGTATCACATATTAATAACTAACAACTCATAGAATGAAGAAGTTTTTCATTGCAGCACTGCTTGCGCTCTCATCAACAGCATTTTCGCAGAAAGAGGGAAGTTTTATTTCGCTGGGCATCAAAACCGGTTTCAACTCAACCAAATTCCGCCTCTCCGATTTAGGCTCATACACTACTGACGAATGGAAAACAGAGTCGAAAACCGGTTTTATCTATGGCGGATATGCAAGAATCAGGTTTAGCCACCCATTCTATCTGCAACCTGAAGTCTATTTCTCGGAGAAACGGTTTGTGATGGCCAACAGTAGCCTGACGGCCAAAACGTTCGACATACCGATTCTTCTAAACATGAGAGTATTAACTCTTGGTCCGGTAAGGATTCACGGTTTGGCAGGCCCGGTGATGTCGGTGGTGCGTAAGGATCGAATTCCAGATGACATGAAGGATTACGTTGACTTCAAAAACCGGACGTGGACGTTTCAGGCGGGAGCAGGCATCGACATTTTGCGTTTTGACATCGATGCACGTTACGAATGGGGTTTCAACGAAGCAACAAAAGGAATAGGCGGTAAAACCGACGTTTTGACAATTACTGCTGGCTACAGGCTGTTTGGCCATTAAAATCAAAAAAGGAAGACCAATGGTCTTCCTTTTAAGCTATTTTACTTGACTTGCTCTTTTTACTTAACTTCGGCTTTTTTGCGTGCCGAATAACTGATTTTCAACGCTTGTGCTTTACGAAGCGCCTGCTTGATATCAGTGATGGTACCCATCATAACATCATGGTCGGCTTTAATTGAAACAGTCATCTTTGGACGATCGGACTCCTTCATGCTTTCGCGTTCCTGAAGGATGTAGTTACCGATACCATCCACTGTCTCGTAGCTGTCGTTAAGCTGAATGCGCGGCTCAGAACCATATTTGCGGGTATTCATAGGGGCACCCACATAAATATACGATACCAGGGACTTCTTCTCCAGTTTGGATAATTCTGTTGCCTCAGGCGACCTGAGACGAACCATCAACTCAACCTCTTTCATGGTAGTGGACACCATGAAGAAAAACAGGAGCATAAATACAATGTCGGGTAGTGAAGCGGTGTTCAACTGCTGCGAACCTTGCGCTTTTTCCTTCCTAAATTTTGCCATTATTTTTTCCCTCCTACGTTTTTAGGTTCAGCCTCTGAAATCCTCTGAGGATAGATTGTTTTCACAGCCTCCTGCTCATCAGCAGACAGCTCATCATACTTCTTGTTAAACTTCTTTCTCGAAAGTTCATCACGAAGTTCGGTATAAGCTCTCTGAAGCTCATTCTGAACTGTTATGTACTGCTGATATTGGGTACCACGGTCATTTTGAAGCGAAATAATTCCTTTAGATATAGGATACTCGCCAAAAAACGGAACCTCTTTTATCTCTTTTGCAGGTAGATGTTCATTATCAGCCGGATTTTCGATGAACTCCTTAGCTCTATCTTTCAACTCTCTAACACTGATCCATTCGCCTTGAACCAGAAGCTGGTTTTTGGCATTGATGAGCACCACAAAAACGTTACGTTTATTGATTGGTGGTGCATCATCCTGCTTTGAATCAACCATGGGCGGGAGCATACGTGGCAAGCCAGTATCTGTGTCCATAGTGGTAGTCATAAGAAAGAATATGAGCAAAAGGAATGCGATATCCGCCATGGATCCTGCATTTACTTCCGGTGTTGCTCTTTTTGCCATTCTTAATGCTTTTTATATTAAGAGTTTAACCTCTTATTTATTTAAATACTCGTGAGAACTCCGATACAATGATTGCGATGAAAGAGACTCCCATCAAAAAGTACATTGTAAACAGACCTGCATCACTTACTTTAAGCATGCTTGGCACGTTATCTGTTCCCTCATAACCGATAATCTGCAAGGGAGTAGCATCAGCCAAAGACCAAGCAACAACCAATAGTACAATGATTCCTAAGGAAGATAACAAAGTTCTTTTGGCATTAGTTGGATGCAAAATAATATTGATAATCTCAAATACCAGTGTTATAGCCACACTGCCGAAAATCATAATATATGTCCAGTTTAGCGCAGTATCTAGGAAGGTAGGAGTAGCATCCGAATCTTCCGGTCCAACCATAACAAGTGCACTAAAAATCACACTTATAAGAAGCAGGACATACATGGTGATACTGGCAATTTTTCCAGTTAACTTCATAATGTCGGATAAATTATATTGTTAGTGTTTTACTTTGTATTTCACAATAATGTCAAGAAGAGAAATAGAGGCATCTTCCATGGTGTTAACGATACCGTCAATTTTTGACACTAAGTAGTTGTAGAAAATCTGAAGTATAACAGCAGCAATAAGACCAAACACAGTTGTCAAAAGAGCAACCTTAATACCACCAGCAACGGCTGTTGGAGAGATATCACCCATAGCTTGGATCTGGTCGAAAGCCTGAATCATACCTACTACTGTTCCCATAAATCCTAACATAGGAGCAAGAGCGATAAATAGAGAAATCCAGGTAAGACCTTTTTCCATTTGGCCCATCTGTACAGAACCATAAGAAACAACCGACTTCTCAATTACATCTACACCCTCATCATAACGATCTAGACCCTGGTAGAAGATAGATGCAACCGGACCGCGTGTGTTACGGCATACCTCTTTTGCAGCCTCAACACCACCATTGTTAAGAGCGTTCTCAATGTTCTGAAGAAGTTTCTTAGTGTTGGTAGTTGAAAGATTAAGATAAATAATCCTTTCGATTACGATAGCAAGACCAATAATCACACAAAGAAGGATTGGTAACATCCAGGGTACACCACCCTCAACGAATTTGATTTTGATCTGCTTGTGAATGCCCACAGGAGCATCGGCAGACGGTGCTGCTGTTTCAGCCGCAGCTGGTGCAACTTGTTCTGTAGTTTGCTCTGTTTGTGTAGCTGTAGCCTCACTCTCCTGAGCCATCACTGCTGAAGTACCGAAACTCAGCATTCCAAAAACCGCTAAATACGCAAATAGCTTTTTCATAGTCCCTAATAAATTTTGATTTTGTATTTGTTAGTTAATAATCAAAAACATTTATTTAAAATAAAATAAAGTTTAAATTTTAATAAAGTTAACCAAGTCACTTTTGGCCTGGTTTTTCAGGGTTACAAATTACAAAAAAAAAGTCAAAAACAAACTCATTATTGAGATATTTCTCCTCTGAGTGATTTATTGAGCAAATTTTTTATCTCCAATTGGTCATTATAATTACCCAAAAGATACATTAATTTGGTTAATGCAGCCTCGGTTGTAATGTCGTAACCACTCACAAGTCCCATACTAAGCATGTGAATACCAGTCTCATACCGCCACATCTCAACACTGCCGGCCAGACATTGGGTTACATTAATTATAATGACACCCCTGTTAATGGCCTCCTGAAGTGCGTCCAGAAACCATTTTGATGTGGGCGCATTACCCGAACCAAAGGTCTCAAGCACAAGTCCGCGCAAGCCGGGAGTATTTAAAACCGATTCAACAAATCCTTTGTTGATGCCCGGAAAAATTTTCAACAGTGCCACATTGGTATCCATGGCGGTTGAAACATGAAACGTACCGCTAAGAGTAGTATAGCGTATATATGGATAGTTATAACGCAGATGTATGCCCACCTCGGCCAATGGAGGATGGTTGTCGGATCTGAAAGCATGAAAGTTTTCGGCATTATACTTTGTGGTACGGTTGCCTCTGTACAGTTTTGACTGAAAGTAAATACACACCTCAGGTACGAGCGATTGGGAGTTGCGCTGTGCACTTGCAATCTCAAGGGCTGTAATAAGATTTTCTTTGCCATCGGTACGGATGGTGCCAAGCGGCAACTGGCTCCCTGTCAGTATTACGGGCTTTTGAAGATTGTGCAACATAAAACTTAACGCACTGGCAGTATAGGCCATCGTATCGGTACCATGAAGAATAACAAAACCATCGAATTTGTGATAGTTCGATTCTATCAGCAACACTAATCGTCCCCATATTTCGGGATTCATCTCCGACGAATCGACAATGGGTGAAAAGGAAATGGTAGTTACCTGGAAATCAAACATCTTCAACTCCGGCATGCGGTCCGAGATATTGGAAAAATCCATGGGAACCAGCGAGTTGGTCTCCGGATCGTTAACCATCCCTATGGTTCCGCCGGTATATATAATAAGTATCTTTTTATCATTCATAGGAAAAGCCGATTACAATTTATTAAAAATACGAAGTGAGTTAGACTTGGTTATCTGCACCATCTCATCGAAAGGAAGCGAATATATTTCGGCAAGTTTACCCACTATTGCAGGCAGATAAGATGGCTCGTTGCGCCGGCCACGATGGGGCACAGGAGCAAGATACGGTGCATCTGTCTCAGCCACAATCTTTTCCAAAGGAATCGCTTTTACCGATTCAACAATCGATGAGTTTTTAAAAGTAACGATACCATTGATTCCAAATAAAAAAGTGCCATAACTGTTGATCCGTTCAACATCGGCCACACTACCTGAAAAACTGTGGAATATCCCACTCAGTGAACCATTGAGATACTTCTCTACCGAGGCAAAGACTTCGGGGAATGCATCGCGGCAATGGATAACAACCGGCAAGGAGTGCTTAACCGCCAGTGCCAGCTGGGCTTCAAAGGCTTCAACCTGCTGATTTTTATACGTCTGATCCCAATAAAGGTCGATGCCAATCTCGCCAATAGCACAGAAATGGCGACTCTCAAGCCATTCGGTAACTTTGGCCAGCGACAACTCATAATCATCCTTCACCGATGTAGGATGCAACCCCATCATGGCAAAACAATAACCCGGATAACGCGCCTCAAGACTGAGCATGGGATGAATAGAGTCGAGATCGATATTGGGCATATATATGGCTTCGACATCATTCGTAATGGCACGTTCGACCATCGAATCACTGTCGATGGCAAACTCCGGTGAATATATATGTGAGTGGGTATCAATCATAAAAAAACTGTAAACAATGCAAACATACAAAGCCAAAACCAAAAGAACAGAAGATTAACATTAATTATATAAAAATAACCACACAAACGATGTCATAAGCAAATGCAGCCGCACTGGGCGGCTGCAATAAATGTGAAAAAACACCAACAAATCATACTACGCCTTGAGCAAGCATTGCCTCGGCAACTTTTACGAAACCACCAATATTGGCTCCTTTTATATAGTTTATCTTTCCGTTACCCTCTTTACCAAATCTCACACAGGTATTGTGGATATTCACCATTATCTGGTTAAGCTTCTCGTCAACCTCTTTGGCAGTCCAGCCCAGACGCATTGAGTTCTGAGTCATCTCCAGACCCGACACCGATACACCGCCGGCATTGACAGCCTTACCTGGCGCAAAAGTAATTTCGCGTGCAGCAAGGAAAGCAGCTTCGGCAGTACATCCCATATTGGATGCCTCGGCAATAATCTGACAGCCGTTGGCAATCAAAAGTTTGGCATCAGCCTCATTAAGCTCGTTCTGAATAGCACACGGAATGGCGATATCGACTTTCTGCTCCCAGGGTTTCTTGCCGGCAAAGTAAGGAACACCGTATTTTTCGGCATAAGGACGAACAATATCCTGGTTGGAAGAGCGCAACTCGAGCATATATTCAATCTTCTCGCCCGAAACACCATTCTCGTCATATATGTAACCATCGGGACCGGAGATAGTAACAACCTTGGCGCCCATTTCGGTGGCTTTGGCCACTGCACCCCAGGCCACATTGCCAAACCCCGACACAGCAACACGCTTGCCTGCAAGAGTTTCGCCTTTCAAGGCCAGCATTTCGCGGACAAAATATATGGCACCGTATCCGGTAGCCTCCGGACGAACAAGACTTCCGCCATATTCGGCACCTTTGCCGGTAAACACGCCTGTAAATTCATTACGAAGTTTCTTATACATACCGTACATATAACCAACCTCACGGCCACCAACGCCTATATCGCCGGCGGGAACATCGGTGTTGGCACCCACATGACGGAAGAGCTCGGCCATAAACGCCTGGCAGAACCTCATTATCTCATTGTCGGATTTCCCTTTGGGGTTAAAATCGGAACCTCCTTTACCCCCACCCATTGGAAGCGATGTCAGGCTGTTTTTAAAAGTTTGTTCAAACCCAAGAAACTTTAAACTACTCAAGGTAACACTTGGGTGGAAGCGGATTCCTCCCTTATACGGACCTATTGCCGAATTAAACTGCACCCGGTATCCGCGGTTTACCTGAACCTCGCCTTTGTCGTCAACCCATGGCACCCTGAAAATAACAGTGCGTTCGGGCTCAACCATACGCTCAAGAATTTTTGCTTTTATATAACGGGGATTTTGCTGATAATAATCCCAAACTGTCTCCACAACCTCTGTTACTGCTTGAAGAAACTCGTCTTCACCTGGATTCTTCATCCTTACATTGTCGATAAACTCTTTAATTTTTACATCCATGACATATAAGATTAAGTTGTATTTGTTATTTTTAGCAAATTTAAACATTAATTTCAAACAGCATAACAATTTCATAGTAATTAACACAATTGATTTCTAAACCACATTATTCTGTTATTCAGAATTATAACTAATTTGATTAAGAACTAAGCCAAATATTCCTGACAAAAATCATTATAATTTCATCACTGAGCGTACAAAATGAAAGTAAAAAAGCATTTTCACTAAACTTACTCACCGTTGAGACTTGTTTTTCAATCAATTAAACTAACTTACAAAAAAATTTCAGACACCTGGAATTAGTTAAATATTTATAAATCAAAAAATTATTCAAGAGTACATCTTTGGCTGATAAATCGTGAAGCCGATTAAAATGGAGTTAAAATGATTTTCACCCATAGCCGATATAATAGTAAATCGGTTTGAAAACGATATATTTGCACTATAACAATAAAAAAGTAATTAATGGATTTTCTAATTAAGGCAGTCCAACTGCTTATGAGTTTGTCGATACTGGTAATAATTCACGAGTGTGGGCACTTCTT
>JBDHYT010000055.1:0-10749 GCA_039811485.1 Marinilabiliaceae bacterium
GGTTGTATTTGCTGGCCAGTTCCATTTTTATGTTTTAATTGTTTTTACTCGTTCACAAGAATGCAAAACTAAAAAAAATTAAGAAGAAAACAGTAATTCACCCCTACTTTTCAGGTTATTGTTTGGGCGTGTCCCTATCGGGCCGGGCTATCCGCTGCAACTCCTCGCTCGTTCCTCGCTGCGGGGTTTCCGCTGCTATCCCTCACGCATCGCAGCTATAGTTATCTTTCAATTTCATTGGGATAGAATTACTACTTTGGTTGTTTCTTAGGTATTAAAAAAGGTGCCTGTCAGCACCTTTTCTAATTAATATCTTTCTTTGTTATATCCTCCACCTTGTGGACGTGGCTTAAATTCGCGGTTTCGATTCATTGGTCGGTTTCCTCCTCCATGAGATTTCCCCTCTTCGCGTGGCAGTGACTGTTTAACAACAATTCGGTTACCATCAACTTCCGATGAGTTGAGTTTTTCGATTGCTGCAAGAGCCGCATTTTCGTCACTCATCTCCACAAAGCCAAACTGCTTTGAGTTACCGGTTTCACGATCAATAATAACTTTTGCCGAGGTAACCTCACCAAAAGCACTGAAAATTTCATTTAAAGTCTCGCCAGTGGTGCGAGAATTTAGTTTTGCTACAAAAATGTTCATGATAAAGATTAAATTAGAAAATAACATTTGATTAGAAACCGCACGGCATCGATGGGTTGCAACAATAAGACCAATCGCACCTAACTATCTAACCTATTGCAAATTTACAATATTATCAGAAACTTGCAACACATCAAATGCTCCAATTAAAAATAAATATTTTTTCTCATTCTTTAGTGTAAGTCTATTGGTTGACTATGTTGTGATATTTTATTTGTAATTTTAAGTTTAATTAAACACCGATTCCTGTTTGTGATAATAATGGGAGTCGAATATTAAATTATATTGTTGAAGTTATGAGAAATATCTATTTGTTGATTTTATTGGCTCTTACGTCACTTACTAATGCACAACAGCGATTTGAAAAACAGGAGTTTACCTCCTCAACCGGGAACAAAATGGGTTATCAGATTCTGAAACCCAATGAAATCAAACCGGGAAAGAAATATCCTCTGGTGCTGTTCATGCACGGAGCAGGCGAGCGCGGCAGCGACAATGAGGCTCAGATGGTCCACGGCAGCCGAATGTTTTCCAATCCTGTCAATATGGATCGATATCCGTCGTTTGTCCTTTTCCCGCAGTGTCCTGCCGATTTGTACTGGACATTCGAAAAACGTCCCGATAAGATTTCTGCCGAAAAATTTGAGGCTAACCCTGCTTTAGCTTCACCTCTTGCCACAGTCAAAGAGCTGCTTGACTGGCATTTGCAGAATTTTCCAATTGATAAAAACCGTATTTATGTCATCGGTCTCTCGATGGGTGGAATGGCATCATTCGACCTGGCCTGCCGCTATCCTGAGCTGTTTGCCGCGGCAGTACCCATCTGTGGCGGAATAAATACCGAAAGACTAAGCAATGCAGCAGGAAAGGTGAGCTTCAGAATATTCCATGGCGATGCCGACCCGGTAGTACCGGTCGATTTTTCGCGGAATGCATATATGGCTCTGAAAAAACTGAATGCAAAAGTTGAATATATCGAATTCCCAGCAGCAGGTCACGACAGTTGGACGCCAGCCTTTAATCGCGACGATTTTATGAAGTGGATTTACAGCCAGAAAAAAAGAAATAACTAATAATCAATAATATATAGCACAATAGGATGAAAAGACTTTTTTTGATTTTTACACTGATTGCCTCCGGATTAATCGCCCGGGCACAACCATTTGCGCAGCGTGAAAATACCATACGGCTGATGAGCTATAATATTCAGCACGGAGCCGGAATGGATAATCGCATTGATATTGAACGGATTGGTAATGTGATATTGAGCATCAATCCCGAAGTAGTAGGTCTTCAGGAGGTTGACAGCGTGGTGCGACGCAGTGGCAATATTGACATCATGAAGATGCTTGCCTCTCAAACCGGTATGTATCCTTCATTCGGACATTCAATACTTCACGATGGCGGCAAATATGGTAATGGTGTTCTTACCAGAGAGAAGCCGCTGGCTGTAAGGAAAATTTCACTGCCCGGAGTCGATGAGGCCCGCACTGCACTTATTGTTGAACTTGAACGTTATGTGGTTGTAAATACCCATCTTTCGCTCACCGACGAGGAGCGACTCCAGTCGGTTGAGATAATCACCAATGCCATAAGAGATTACAGCAAACCAGTATTCCTGATGGGCGACCTTAATGCCGGGCCGGGCGATGCGCCTATTAAATGGCTGACCAAAGAGTGGCAGATACTTACAAATACAAACCAGAAGACTTGGCCATCAGAGAATCCGGAGCAGACACTCGACTATATATTTGGTTATAAGAGCAATGGCCAGACTTATGGCCGTTTCCAGTCGAGAGTTGTAGAGAACTCAATAGCGTCAGACCATCGTCCAATCTTCACCGATATCAGAATTAAAACTCCTGCCGATAAGGTGATGCGAACCATTCCTTACTTGCAAAATCCAGGCAAGGATGAGATGACAATAATGTGGCTCACCAATGTGCCGGCACGCAGCTGGGTTGAGTATGGCACCGACCCTAACAATATGACACGGGCACGCACTTTCCTCGAGGGTGAGATGGTTGCCAACAATCTGATTAACAGGATACATCTTACGAATCTGAAGCCAGGTACAAAGTACTATTACAGAGCCGTTTCACAGGAGATTACCCGCTACTCAAGCTACTACAAGGAGTTTGGCGACACAGTAAAAACCGAACTGAAAACCTTCACCACC
Source organism: Marinilabiliaceae bacterium (assembly GCA_039811485.1). GTDB lineage: Bacteria > Bacteroidota > Bacteroidia > Bacteroidales > Marinilabiliaceae > JAGPIS01. Next base: position 2,828 of record JBDHYT010000055.1, read on the forward strand.
TGGAGTGATGATATTAAGGATTTCAGGATAATTGTGTACAACGACCTGCACAGCAATATGGCTATGTTTGAGAAACTGCACGCATTAGCCTCACAAAAACCATACGACCTGGTGATTTTTAACGGTGACTGCTTTGATGACGTGGAAGTTGAAACCGATATTGTAAACAGGCTAAAAACCTATACACCAAAGATTAAGAGCGATGAGATTCCATCGATATTCATACGCGGGAATCATGAAACACGTGGCGAATATTCTCCTCTTCTGTGGAACTATCTGGGACGCATGGGAGGCCGCTCATACAGTTCATTCTCGTTGGGTGACACCCGTTTTGTGCTACTTGATTGCGGCGAGGACAAGCCCGACAATCACTGGGTTTACTATGATATGAACGATTTCACACAGCACAGGCTCGACCAGGCTGAGTTTTTAAAGCAGGAGCTTAAATCAAAACCATTCAAAAAAGCAAACAAGCGTATTCTGATACACCATATTCCGCTTTTTGGAAAAAATCTGGATGAATACACGCCCTGCTCTGAGCTGTGGATTCCCATACTCAGGAATGCACCGTTTAATGTTTCATTAAATGCCCATACTCACAGTTTTGAGCTGATTGAAAAAGGGACTTACGAAAATCATTTCCCCGTGATAATCGGCGGAGGCAACCGTGAAGAGACCGGTACAGTTACAATACTCGAAAAGAGCGGTAACCGCCTACATGTGGAAGTACTTAATGTAAAAGGTGAAAAACTGATTGACAGGGATTTGTAAGAGAATGTGCGAAAATATGGTTGGACACCTTTAAATGAACAGCCCCGGACATTGTTCCGGGGTTTTTTGTATTAATCAATCAATAAAATTCACTATATTCAAAATAAAAAATTATGAATTGGCTTTGGGTAATCCTGGTGGTAGCAGCAATAGGAGGTTTGTTAGGTTATTTTGGTTCCGACCGTAACAGAGGTAAGAACGCAATACAAGGTGCTTTAGTAAGCGGGATGGGATGTGGATATATAATTCTGCAGATTTTCCTGGCATTTGTGGGGCTGTGGATTTTGTTTAAACTGGGCAGCTGGTTGTTTGGATAATCTGAAATCCTCTCGTTAATTGACAATTCAAAATTGAAATTACTACCTAACCAATAATAATCATGATAAGTAACAATTTTTAGTAAAAACCGAAACCTATTTGAGGGAATAAACGTAATAAGGAAACTTTTTGCTATTGCACTTAATCGTTAGTAGCATCATGCTCGGTGAGGAAAATTTTTGCAGATTTAATTTTTGTTTGTTGAATGCTTTATTAAGTGCTATTGTTTTGTGAACCTGTGAATTATATCTATTGTTGCAATGATTGGTTGTTTGGAATCATTTTAAATTTGTCTAAAAAAAGAATCGTTGGAACAACAATACGAAATTGGTTATATTTTTGAAACTTTAAAAATCAGACTAAAATAATTATGAACGGAGAGCTAATTGTGGTGTTCTTCCTCGTTGGTGTTATCCTTGTAGGAGGAGCAATAATTTTTGCAAATCTTGCCTCACCCAAATCGTTCAACCATGCCAAGTTCGAACCCTACGAATGTGGTATTCCTGTAAAGGCCAGTTCGTGGATTCAGTTTAACATTGGCTACTACCTCTTTGCCCTTATCTATCTGATATTCGACATCGAATTGGTATTCATCTTCCCGTGGGGAGTGGTGATGAAGGAGGTAGGCATGACAGCTTTTGTTGAGCTGCTTGTAGTATTTTTCATTCTGGGTCTGGGTCTTATGTATGCCTGGAAGAAAGGAGCATTCAAATGGGTATAAAAATCAAATCGATACCTTACGAGGAGTTCAACGACAACGAGTCGCTGGAGGCATTTAAACAGTCGGGTGGCAGCATCATTACAACCACCATCGACGACGTAATCAACTGGGGACGAAGCAACTCGCTCTGGCCGTTAACATTTGCCACCAGCTGTTGTGGTATTGAGATGATGTCGGCAGGTGCGCCACGTTACGATTTTGCCCGCTTCGGAATGGAGGTTTACCGCCCAAGCCCGCGCCAGGCCGACGTTATAGTGGTGGCAGGAACCATCGTTCAGAAGATGGCACCTGTACTGAAGCGTCTTTACGACCAGATGGCTGAGCCGAAATATGTTATTGCAATGGGAGCATGCGCCATCAGCGGAGGGCCGTTTTGCAAGCACAGTTACTCCACGATACGCGGTGTTGACACCATAATACCCGTAGATGTGTATGTGCCAGGCTGTCCGCCACGTCCTGAGGCTTTGCTGTACGGAGTTATGCAACTTCAGCGCAAGATTCAGGCCGAATCGAAAGAGAACCGCAAAAGAGAGTTGAACACACCACAAAGCGATAACAATGGAGACGACAACAACCGTTGAACAGATATCGGCACTTCTACCCGACGCTGCTGTTACGCAGGGCAGCCAGTTCATAACCATCGCAATACCAAAGGATAGTTATGCCGGAGTTGTAAAAAAGCTGAAGGAAGAGCTTTCTTTCGACTTTTTTCTTAACATGACCGGAGTTGATAATCAGCCTGAAATTGAAATAATAGTACATCTGCGCAACAGTGCCACACGTCAGTCTGTGGTGGTACACACTTCATCCGATGACCGTGAGAATCCGGCATTCGACACAATATCGGATATATGGAAAGGGGCAGGTTATTTTGAAAGGGAGATCTACGATCTGCTTGGAGTGAAATTCAACAATCACCCCGACCTGCGCCGTATGTTCCTTGAGGATGAATATCCCGGATATCCCCTGAGAAAGGATTTTGTTGACCCGTATAACCCAACACCTGAAAAATAGAGCTTCATGGAGAAATTTACTACCAAAAATATAGTGCTGGGTGAAAACGAAAAGTATGTCATCAACATGGGACCCCAGCACCCTTCAACACACGGGGTATTACGTTTTGAACTTCAACTCGAGGGCGAGACCATTCGCAAGGTTACTTCGCACTGCGGATATATACACCGCGGTATCGAAAAGATGTTTGAGAAGAGCACCTACCTGCAGACAATACACCTTACCGACAGGATGGACTATCTTTCGGCACATATCAACAACGAGGCAGTGAGCCTTTGCGTTGAGAATGCGCTTGGTATTGAAGTGCCTGAAAGAGTGGTGATTATCCGCTCGTTGCTTAGCGAACTAACACGCATTGCATCGCATCAGCTATGGTGGGCAGCCTTCGGCATGGATATGGGTGCACTTACTTCGTTCTTCTACGGATTGCGCGACCGCGAGCATATTCTCGATATTTTTGAGGAGAGTACCGGAACACGCCTGCTTCAAAGTTTCATCTGCCCGGGTGGTTTGATGTATGATGTACATCCAAACTTTGCACAAAAGATACGTGAGTTTATTAAATATTTCCGCAATAAACTGCCTGAATATGACCGTCTTCTGACAGGCAATATCATCTTTACCGAACGTACGAAAGGGCTTGGTGTGATGACTAAAGAGCAGGTTCTGAGCTATGGTGTTACAGGTCCCTCGGCACGTGCCAGTGCTTTCAGCTGCGACGTGCGGATACATAACCCTTACAGTGCTTATGGCAAGGTGGAGGTTAGGGAGATGCTTGCAACAGAGGGCGATACCTTTGCACGCTACAAATTGCGCATAAACGAGATGTATGAGTCGATGCGCATAATTGAGCAGCTTCTCGACATTCTGCCCAAAAGCGGCGAACACACAGCAAAGATGAAAGCCGTGGTTAAACTGCCCGAAGGCGAGTATTTCCAGAGTGTTGAGACTGCACGTGGCGAACTTGGAGTTCACATCATCAGCCGTGGTGACAAATCGCCCTACAGGATGAAGATGCGCACGCCAAACTTCTCAAACCTGTTTGTGATTGAAGAGCTGGCGCGCGACACCAAGATTGCCGACCTTGTGGCAATAAGTGGTTCACTCGACCTGGTAATCCCTGATATTGACCGATAAACAGTTATTGATATGTCATTTAGTATTTACGACTTTACACAGTTTACCAGAGAGCTGCACGAGATGTTTTCGGCATCCATGTCGCCTGCAATGACTACCTTTGTTGAGTTTCTCATCGTTGGTGTGTTGTTTCTGTCATTCTATGCTCTGCTGGGGCTATTCCTTGTATATGCCGAGCGCAAAGTGTGTGCTTTCATCCAAAACAGGCTGGGACCCAACAGGGTAGGACCTCTTGGGTTGATGCAGACAATCGCCGACCTTATAAAACTATTGATGAAAGAGCTGATTATTGTTAAGCATTCCGACCGGTTGCTGTATAATATTGCACCTTTCATTGTTATTATTGCCTCCATGATGGCTCTGGGAGCAGTGCCTTTTGCGCCAGGTCTTCATGCCCTCGACTTTAACATTGGTATCTTTTATGTGGTGGCTATCACATCACTGGGCGTTATTGGCATTTTGCTTGCAGGATGGTCGAGTAACAGTAAGTATTCGCTTATAGGAGCCATGCGTAGCGGTGCGCAGATGATCAGCTACGAGCTGTCAATCGGTCTTGCTCTGCTTCCTGCCGTGATGCTTAGCGAATCGCTTCAGTTCAGTACCATTGTTGCCAGTCAGGCCGATGGTTGGTGGCTTTTCAAAGGTCATATCCCTGTGTTTATAGCTTTTGTGATTTACCTGATTGCAGCTACTGCCGAGACCAACCGTGGTCCCTTCGACCTTGCCGAGGCCGAGTCGGAGCTTACTGCCGGTTATCACACCGAGTACTCGGGAATCAGATTTGCATTCTTCTTCCTGGCAGAGTACATGAATATGTTTTTGGTTTCGGCTATTGCTGCAACAGTATTCCTTGGCGGATGGCAGCCACTTCACTTTGGTGGTTTTGAGACTTTTAACCATGTCATGGATTTCATTCCGCCTATCGTGTGGTTCTTCGGAAAAACATTTGCCATCATCTATATCATTATGCTGTTCAAATGGACATTCCCGCGTCTGCGTATCGATCAGCTGCTTCATCTGGAGTGGAAATATCTTCTACCGCTCAATATGATGAATATTGTGCTGATTACGCTAATCATAATCATGGGATGGCATTTCTAACATCATCAAAAGAACTGAAAAATGAATGTGATTAAATATTTCAAAGAGATAGGTCAGGGAGCTGCATCACTCCTTAGGGGGATGAGGATTACTTCGGGCTACTTTTTTTCACCCAAAGAGATAGTTACCGAAAAATATCCCGAAAACCGCAAGACTCTGAAGATGCACGACACCTTCAGGGGTGAGATTATAATGCCGCACGACGAGAATAATCAGCACCGCTGTACCGGCTGCGGAATGTGCGACATTAACTGTCCAAACGGCTCAATAACAGTGCTTACCACCAAGGATGATGAGGGCAAAAAGATGCTTCTCCGTCACCACTACGAACTTGAAAGCTGTACTTTGTGCGGTATCTGTATCAAAGTTTGTCCTTCGGATGCACTTGCTTACGGACAGAAGTTTGAACATGCAGTGTTCGACCGTACCAAATTGAGCAAAGTACTAAACCAACCGGGTTCATCACTTAAAAAGGAGAAAAAGTCATGAGCATGAACGAGTTTCTATTTTACACACTGTCGATAATTATCATAGTGTTTTCGCTGCTTACCGTCAACAGCAGGCGGATGCTCAGGGCTGCAACCTGGCTGCTTACCGTGCTGGTAGCCACCGGAGGATTGTATTTCCTGATGAACTATCAGTTTATGGCTGCTGTTCAGCTGAGCGTATATGCCGGAGGTATTGTGGTGCTGATAATATTTTCGATATTCCTTACAAGCCACATCAACCAGAAGTTTGAACACCCCTCGGTAAAACGAATGATTGCGGGTGGAGTTCTTTCAATAGTAGGCTTAGCAATAACTGTTGCTGCAATTATGAGCTACGACTTCCCTGTTGTGGGTCAGCAGGCTACCATGGAGGCAAGTATCGAGAATATCGGCCGTCATTTAGTCAGTACCGAACGCAACGGCTATGCACTCATCTTTACGTCAATCAACGTATTGCTGCTGGCTGCCATCGTAGGAGGTATTGTTATTGCCCGCAAGGAGAATAAGGAAGAGAATAAAAATAGCGAACAGTAAAACCATAAATCATCATTAATAATTATGATACAGGAAATTCCATTGCAATATGTGCTTATTCTGGCTGCTGTAATGTTCTTTATAGGAGTGTATGGTTTTGTTGTGCGCCGTAGTCTTATCACAATTCTGATGTCGCTTGAGCTGATGCTCAATTCGGTGAATATCAACTTTGTGGCATTCAACCACTACCTCTTCCCCGGACAGCTGGGAGGCCAGTTTTTCGCTTTTATAGTTATTGCAATTGCTGCTGTTGAAGCATCGGTGGCCATCGCATTGATTATTAGTATCTACCGTCGATTTAAGTCGATAGAGTCGGACGACATCAGCGAAATGAAACATTAAGTCATTAAGAACAAAAACATAGAAAAGCCATGAATCTTTTCAGTTACACAATATTAATTCCGGTTATTCCGCTGCTGATGTTTCTAACGCTGGGGCTTACCAGCGGACGAATGAAACCGAAGCTCTCGGGATTGCTTGGCACGGCAGGAATGCTCGTTGCGGCATTGCTGAGCTACTACACTGCCATCCGCTATTTCTGGTCCGACGGACTGGCAGATGGTTCGTTTCAGACCATAATGCCACACAACTACGAGTGGCTGCAGTTTACCGATACTCTTAAAATCAGCCTGGGCGTGATGCTCGACCCCATATCGGTGATGATGCTTGTGGTTATAACCACCATTTCACTTATGGTGCACATATACAGCATGGGTTACATGCACGGCGAGAAGGGTTATTCGCGTTTTTACGCATTCCTGTCGCTGTTCAGCTTCTCAATGCTGGGTCTGGTGTTGGCAAACAACATCTTCCAGATGTACATCTTCTGGGAGTTGGTGGGCGTGTCGTCATATCTGCTTATCGGATTCTATTACGACCGCAACTCGGCTGTTTCGGCTGCCAAAAAGGCGTTTATCGTTACCCGCTTTGCCGACTTCGGTTTCCTTGTGGGGATTCTGATACTGAGCTTCTACACTGGCACATTCGATTTCAACCTTCTCTGCGAGCCAAATGCAAGCATGATAGGTTCTCATGCCGGTACAGTGTTTATGGGTATGTCGGTAATCAGCTGGGCTATGCTGCTGATATTTATGGGAGGTGCAGGTAAGAGTGCAATGTTCCCGCTTCACATCTGGCTGCCCGACGCCATGGAGGGTCCAACGCCTGTGTCGGCGCTTATTCACGCTGCTACCATGGTTGTTGCCGGTGTGTTCCTTGTGGCACGCATGTTCCCTGTGTATCACTTCTTTGCACCCGATATTCTAACTGTTATTGCCTGGGTGGGCGCATTCACTTCGCTGTTTGCAGCAATTATTGCTATAACCCAGAATGACATTAAACGTGTACTTGCCTTCTCCACACTTTCGCAAATCGGCTATATGATGCTGTCACTGGGTGTGTCGGGCTATGGTGGTGAGCACGGAGTTGGTTATATGGGTTCAATGTTTCACCTGTTTACACACGCAATGTTCAAGGCACTTCTGTTCCTTGGTGCAGGTTCTATAATTCATGCAGTTCACACCAACCTGATGACGCACATGGGCGGCCTGCGCAAATATATGCCGGTGACCCATATCACTTTCCTTATTGCTTGTCTTACCATTGCCGGCGTTCCGTTCCTGTCGGGTTTCTTCAGTAAGGATGAGATACTTGTGGCTGCATTCCATCACAATAAAGTACTGTTCGGAATTGAGTATTTCGTGGCAGGCCTGACAGCATTTTACATGTTCCGCCTCTACTTTAGCATCTTCTGGGGTGAGGACCGTCAGTATGAGCATACTCCGCACGAATCACCGCTGGTGATGACTGTCCCGCTGATGATACTTGCTTTTGCATCG
>JBDHYT010000056.1:0-10574 GCA_039811485.1 Marinilabiliaceae bacterium
CCTGCCATTCACTTTTAGCCTGAAGCGACACAGTGTTGCGCGACACATGGCGGCTTGTGTAGTTCTCAGCATTAACCACATCGAAACGATAGTTAAACACCGTTTCAAAGGTGATATTGTCGGCCAAAGCCCTTTCGTACTCGCCCTTTAGAATTGCAGCATTCGACCAGTTTTCCGAAATCACGTTGCCAAAGCTGTACTCCACAAACTTGTTTTCGTAATAGTAATAGTCTGTGAGCCAGGCACTTTTTATTGATAGGGAATATCTCTCTCTTTTCTGATGCCATCCGGTGAAGAACCGCATGTTGCCCATGTTTTCGGCCTCTGTCTTGGCCCGGTTCACCATTGTGGGTTGTGGCAAACTGCGATTGTAATAGTTCAGCCATAGTGTTGACGACAACTCTCCATTTCCGGCAGTGGGACGGTAGTACTCCTGCATAAATCCTGCCTGTCTATAGTCGGCACCTTCACGCCGCTCTTCAAAAGGGTCTTTTTTCAGAACTTTATTGATGTATCTGAAATCGTTATCGCTCTTCTGGCCAAACAGGCGGGTCCGCATCTTTGCTTTGTTGTTGTGATAGATAGCCGATGCCGCTGCCGACCATGTGTTGAATGATGCTCCTTCAACAAAAGCAATAACCCCGGTAGTGTCGGCTGCCGATATTCGGTTGTTCATGTTGATGCTTCCGCCCAATGCACCCGAGCCGCTGTTGGTATCGCTGCTGCCATGATTCAACGTAACCTGGTCGGTGAAGAAGGTTGGAAACTGCGAGAAGTCGAAGCTCCCCATCATTGTGGAGTTGATATTGATGCCGTTCCAGTTTACCTGGGTGTGGTTGGCTCCCGTGCCACGGAATGATGATGTTGACAAGCCGCCTTGCCCCATGCTTTTGATGTGTACCAGCGAGTTATCTGTGAGCAGTTCGGCCATATTACGCGTCTGGTTCTCCTTGAGCAGCATGGGAGGGATGGTACTCATTTTCGATCCCACAATCCTGTTTTCGTGCTGGCGTTTGCCTGTAACTGTTACATTTTCAATTACAAAGGTGGTGTCGGTTATTGACTGTGCTGCTATTCCGGAAGTCAATATCAACAATAGTGTGGCAGAGAAGAGACAACGCATGTGGAAATTTATGATGTAAAACAGAAGAGCCTGAATCAATTATCAATTATCAGGCTCTCTGTTTTTAGTTGTTTAGTTTTTATCGCTGAAGAAGATGTATTGGGGAATGACTCCGCCTATCCATTCGTTCAGTTTTTCGCCTTTCAGGTTAAACTCAAATATTTTTCCTGACTGTTTATAATCAAGGGCATCACAAACTATTATTGTTCCTTCGGGTGATACCGCAAAGTTGTATAGTGTTGTTACGTTATCGCCCAATATCGATAGCGACTCTGTTGGGGCCTTTGTAGCTGTGGTCTCTACGCTATACAGTGTGTTTGCAACCCATCCGCCGGGGCTTCCTGCGTTAAAGAAAAGCGTCTTACCATCTTTTGATATGTCCAGACGGCTTGCATACATGTTGATACTATAATTTACATTTTCAAACTTAATCTCTTTCTTAATGTCAAAAGTAACCCCATCAAGCTGAACTAATGCCGTTTCGGTAAGTACCCATATATTCCCGGTGTTGTCTTTAACCATTGCAGCTTTATCGATTGGGACAACATCCACCTTCTTCTCTATTTTTTTTGTTGCAATGTCAAAAACATAAATCTTTTTTGTGTTGATTAGCACTTTGTTGCCAACTTTGAGCAATCTACTTGAAGATGCCTCAATATCAATTGTTTCCTTCCAGCTGTCGCTTTCGGTGTTGATAATTGATATTTTGTTGCCTAAGTCGGAAACTAAAGCCTCTGTCTTGCTGATTTGAACTACATATTGTGGTTTTTTCTCCTTTTTGTCATCAAGAATTGTCTCTATCTGTTTGAAATCCTTGGCGTTAACCACCTCTATCTTGGCCGAGTTGTTAAGAGTGATATAGAGTTTGCCGTTAATCAGGGTGCACGACTGCGCCACATCACCAAGCGGACGGTCGTTGACGGTGTTGAATACATTGTTTTTCACCACGTTGTCGCGACCAATTACTGCAACTTCAGCCGTGGCTTTACCGTAAGTCCCCTCACTTAATACTATCATTCTGTAATCCAATGGAATCTCTTTGTCCGAATCATTATCGTCGGAGCATGAGTTGAATGTCATCATCGCGATGACTGCTGCTGACAGCAGACTAAAAATTCTCTTTTTCATTTTAGTAAATCTTTGGCATAGAGCCGGTTAAATAAAAAGAGGTAAAAATGAAACAGGTTTTTGTAGTAAGTTGAGTGTTAATACATTTGCCTATTTGCGCTTTTCCCCCGAGCGTACAAAAAAGGTTTTGTTGGCAGGTCTTCTGGCTTACTCCGTTCCGGCTTGTCTTCCCATCCGCAGGCGGATAGTGACTAAAAGATGCCGTGTTTTGGAGGATTACAGCTGCGGGTACAGCTCCGGATTTGCACCGGATTCCCTATTCTCAAAAACAGCAGAATACTGTTCTTACACCAAATTGCAACAAAGCTACCCTAATAATGTTAAGGGTGCAATATCTTTAACATTTTTTTTGTTACTTTGCCGCTCATTCAGTTGTTGAGCAATGATGCCGATTACCGTTAGTGATAAGTTGAAAACCATCTTGCCCGGGCTAAAGCTTTGTGGCTTTGTGTGTTCGGTGGAGGTAAAGCCATCGCCTGATTTGCTTGTGGAGCATATTAACGATGTGATATCGCAATTGGAGAGGACGTTAACTCCCGAATCTATCAGGAATATGGCTGCCGTCAAGGCCAATAAGGATGCTTACCGGCGGTTGGGGAAGGATCCCAACAGATACCGGCCTGCTTCGGAGTCGTTACTGCGCCGTATCGCTTCGGGCAAAGGTCTCTACTTTATCAACAATGTTGTTGATATTCTTAATCTTGTCTCAATATCAACGGGTTACTCCATCTGCGGATACGATTCCGACACCATTACGGGCAATATCGTTATGGATGTGGGCTGCGAAGGTGAGCCTTACGAAGGTATAGGCCGTGGCGAACTGAACATTGAGTCGCTTCCGGTGTTTCGCGATTCATCAGGAGCTTTCGGCACACCTACAAGCGATTCAGTCCGTACTCAGGTGGGGTTTCATACAAAGCGGTTTATGATGATAATCATTGGTTTTGGTGATGCCGGAGAGATGGTTGCCGCTTCGGATGAGGCAATTAGGTTGCTCGAAAATTATGCTGAAGGAGAAGTAATTGAACGTTTTTTTATCAATAATAGTAATGGTTAGAATTTGTGCGTTGGCCTCGGGGAGTAATGGGAATGTTTATTATATTGAGCATGATGATGAGGCAATATTAATTGATGCCGGCATTTCACGACGTCAGCTGCTTCATAGGATGAAGGATAAATCGCTTGATATCAGAAAGGTGAAGGCTGTTTTTATTTCGCACGAGCATGCCGACCATATCCGTGGTTTCAGGGTTATTTGCGATATGCAGAATATTCCCGGTTTTATCACTCATGCAACCCTCAAGGGAAGTCATCCAAACTATATTCCTGCCAAAGTCTCTCTGTTCACTCCCGGTGATATCGTAACGGTTGGTAAGTTTGAAGTTCACTGTTTCGCCAAAAATCACGATGCAGCCGAACCGTGCAGCTTCAGGGTTGTTGCAGGGGGAATTGGTGTGGGAGTTATGACCGATATTGGTGTGGCGTGCCATAATGTTAAGAGTCAATTGGCTCAGTGTCATGCAGTTTTCCTTGAGAGCAACTACGACGAAGAGATGCTCCGTGTTGGGCCTTATCCGCTATATCTCAAAAACCGTGTGGCCTCCGAGCGTGGTCATCTTTCCAATATTCAGGCTTTTGAGTTGGTGAGCGGTATTGAAGAGTCGCCGCTCAATACTATCTTCCTGTCGCATATCAGTGCCGACAACAACAGGCCGGAGATTGCCATGAATCTTTTCAACCCGCTTGCGCCGCGGATTAGGATTCTGCCCACCAGCCGTCACGCCCCGAGCGATATTGTGGAGGTAGATGTGCGATAAGGAGTGATACTTGGCTTCTATAACTATTTCTCTTACGTGGCAAAAGACAAAACTCCTATCTCCTATATTCCAACTACTTCGATAATCTCTCCCGGGCGTTCTTCGCCGTTAATCGGATTTAGGGAGGCATCAACCATTATCAGTTGCATATTTTTCCAGTTGGTATATGATGGCCAGCCGTAATAGGTTCCTTTTTGATAAATTACTGCCAGGCCTCCCTGTTCCGAACCGATAGGCGGCAATGGACGCGATAATGTCTTGTCTCCCTGTGATTTATAGTTTTCAAGCTGCTTGAGCATATCGAATGATGTGCCGTTGTATCCGTATTTTTCAACCATCCAGTTGTTCTGTGCCTCACGGGCAAGGAATATGTCGCGCCCTTTCCATTTATAATTATGATCTACCACAAAATAGGCACCTCCCCAATAAGTTGGGTGAGGGAGGCTTTTGCCGTGCGCCACGATGGTGGTTATGCCGGTTTGTGCCAGAGAATGGTTGCGGATTGCCAATTCATAATCTCCCATGGTAAAATCGTTTGAACTGGCGTTGGCAATCAGAAATGCCGTCTCTCCACCATCACCCATATTGGCAATGTCGAGGAACCGGAATGTCTCACCTTGTATTGGTTTGTGTATCAGTGTCATGCTGAAAAGGTCGAATGCCTGATAATCGGTTTTGTAAAGATTGCCCAATGATGTGCCGTCCTCTTTCTCTATTTCGCCGGTTTCGGTATTCAGTGCAGCATAGAATAGTTTCTGGCCATCATCCTTCATATCAACAGGATGCATGTAAGCACCAATTTTAATCTGTTTGTCGGATACTGCTATCATTCTGATATAGAATGAATTGTTTGGTCGAAACTCTTTCTGTATGAATAGTTTTGGTTCTACCCAGGTTTCGCCCTCATCATCGCTCCATGTTACAAACCATTTGTTGATACATCTTGCTGCCAGAAATATGCGGTTTCCGCAGCGTTGAAGTTGCGAATAGGATGTTGTTCCGGGAAATGAAACCTGCTTTTCGGAGATAAATCCTTCGTTAAGGGTCGATTTAAACCTTTTTACCCTAACGGCTTTTTCCTGGTCATGACCTGCACAGGCCGACAGAATGTCGTCACCCACAAAGATGAAGGCGGCTGTGTTGTGCTCGTCGCGTTTATGTCCGGAGTTGATGATTTTTGATATTGTTTTGTTCAATTTAGGCTGATAGAGGTACATAACCTGCCGTCCCAGCGAGTCGATTGCGCTGAAATAGTTAAATCCGTTGTGATACTGTGAAATCGGGTCGCACCACCAGGAGTATGAAACACCATTAACAATGTTATCTTCTTGTGTGATAACAACATCCTCCAACTTAATGTCGCTTCCGAAAGTGTTGGATGCGGTAAGCTGAACTGCGAGATGCTTGAAGTATCTGACTTTGATGCTTATCTCTCTGTTTTTTGAGACAGGATTGTCGTTAACTATCCATTGGTAAGAAGTTGCGTTACGGCTTTTGTTCACAAAGGTGATGACTGCCTCATTCCCATCTTTCGCAACTATATACGTGAATTCAGCGGTTGGAAGAGTCTCCTCGATTTCCAAATCCTCTTTCTGACAGCCTATTAAAAACAGTATGGTAAAAACTGAGAGTAGTAACGGTTTGAAATACCTCATGAAATATTATATGTTTTAACTGCTTAAATTGAAGTGCAAACATAATAATAAAGTGTGGATTAATGTGCGATATGGAAATATTCCTTTTTAAATTTCTATGTATTTATTAATCAGGTATAATAGCATTATGACTGACATAAAATTGGTGATTAACCGAAAAATTATTTCAAAAAAGTATCTAAAATGTTGACTTTTATTAAATGAAGATATATATTTGTATTAAATCTTTTTTTCATAGATTTGGGTTAGGTTAGAAAAGGGGTTCAGACGACGGTTTGAAACCCTTTTTTTATTTAATTTTTCCCGACAATTATTAATTTAAGTTTCGTTTTATCCTTATACCAAAATGCTGAGTGATTCAAATTATTAACTCAACTTTTGCAAGTAAACTAATTGGTTGATTTGTAATAAAATGGTAATGTGATTGTTAGATAAAGTTGTTGATAGTCAGCATCTTTAAGTCGACAAACAAAATCTGTAAAATATGTTGCCAAACAAAGACACAACAATACTATTAGAAATACATGACTTTTTTACTACAAGTGAAAAGGAAGTTTATTGGTTAATGAGATCTCTCACTTCGTTAGAGATGACGGATAGCATGCTATGTCTTGGAAGTGTCTGAAAAGTCCACAAATTACACAAATTAACACGAATAAAATAAAACTTACAATTTCAAGTCGCTCATTTACAATCAATAAGCATTTGTGAAAATCCGTGCAATCCCGTATAAACGGGACAAGTACCGTGGATAAAATACTTTTTAGACAGCCCCAAGGTATTAACAAAGACGGGCAGCTGCCTGGCAGGCAGGATTTCTATGTATTTACTAATAACTATTCTCTGTTAATAGTGAAAAAGTCCTTTATCTCTGAAAGTATTGTTGTATTTTTGTTGTTTTGGTTCGATAATCTATGAGTCAGGAGCAAAATCATAAAAACAATATAGATGCGCTGATTGCATTGGTTGGGCTTGAGAGTCATCCTTTGGAGGCTCTTAAAAAAATTGCCTTATGTAATCAGGCTGAGTTGGTTCAGGAGGCTCAACGCCAGGGTGTTGCTCCGTGGGTTTATCATAAACTGTCGGAGATGGGGAGCGATGCGCCTCTATCAGTTTCTTTGCGAAGTGCGCTAAAGTCCTCATTGCTTTATACCTATGCAACCAATGAATCAAATCTCAGGATTCTCGAAGAAATTGAAGATATCCTTGGCCGTAACTCCATAGATGTAGGTCTGCTTAAGGGCATATCGCTCATTATCAGTCTTTATTCCGATCCCTCGCTTCGTCCCACGGGTGATCTTGATCTCTTTGTGTCAGCGGCCGATGTTTTCCGGGCGCGCGATATTCTTGTTTCAAAGGGTGCAGATCCTGGTGTTCCTCCACTTTCGCCGCTTCATGAGATGTCGCATGCTCATGTGAGGTCAATAACTTTCAAAGGCCGGCTGGTTGAGCTTCACCAGAGATTTTATGACGTTGGAAACAAATTTAATCTAACCGTGGGCATAGAGGACTCTTTTGAGGAGTTTGAGTTCAGAGGAAAAAAACATCTTAAATTGAATGATACGTTGCTTGCTTATCATTTGATTACTCATCTGGCCTACAATATTAAGATGGGCGGATGCCGTCTGGGGTGGTTTGTTGATATTGCTTTGCTCTTTTCGCGTCATGGTAGTCATGCGGATCTTCTTTATAATAAGGTGGTTGGGTTGAATAGTGCTGCCAACGATTCGATTAATAATGTGTTGTCTATGTCTTCAGAATTGATGACTAACCATGCAGCCAATTCACTTACAGCCAATTGCGGGATCAAACAAACGCCATTGCCGCCCAATCTGCTTGCCGAACCTAAAAATATCTCAGGAGGGCATAAGTTTTTGGTGGTTAAACATATATTAGGCCATCCCGGTTTTAAGAATAAATTTACTCTTTTGTTCCGCGAATTTTTTCCGACCCGCGAATACATGGAGTTTTTTCATCCGCAATATAGAGGCCGTAGTTTATTCGGAGCCTATTTCAAGCGGCTTTTCAATGTTTTGAAGTGAAGTTTAATTTTTTGTAATTCAATATTATATATGTCAAATCCTTTGTTGTCGGAATTTAATACGCCCTTTGGGTCTGTCCCATTCCGCTCTATTATTCCCGGGCATTTCGAGCCTGCTATTGATGCAGCATTGGCTGCCGGCAGGGCAGAAGTTGATGCGATAATATCCAATAGTGATGCTCCTACATTCGAAAACAGTGTTGTGGCATTAGAAAGAGCTGGTAAGCAGTTGTCGGTTATCGGTTCGGTTCTTTTCAACCTTAATCATGCGAATACTAATGAGGCTATTCAGGAGGCAGCCCGCAACGTTTCACCCCGCCTTGCACAGTATTCCAACGATATTTGGATGAACAAGCAGCTTTTTGAGCGTGTGAAGATTGTTTATGCCGATAGGAATAAACTTGCCGAAGGAAGTGCCGAACAGAAACTGCTCGACGATACCTATAAGGCTTTTGTGAGGAGAGGTGCCCTGCTTGATGGTGAAAAGGCCGAACGTTACAGGGCTGTAACAGAGGAACTTTCGACGCTTACTCTTCAGTTTGGCGAAAATGTGCTTGCCGAAACCAACGATTACAAGTTGCATATTACCGATTCAGCCGATCTTGACGGACTTCCTGCCACGGTGAAAGATGCTGCGGCGGCCAAGGCAGCAGCATTAAAGATGGATGGCTGGGTATTTACACTTCATTTCCCGTCCTACATGCCTTTTATGAAATATTCTACCCGACGGAATCTTCGGGAGCAGCTCTCTAAGGCATATTCGAGCCGTGGCAATAATGGTAACACTCATGATAACAATGAGTTGGTGAAGAGGATTTCGGCATTGCGCATCGAAAAAGCCAATCTTCTCGGTTATGGCACTTATGCCGATTATGTGCTTGAAGAACGGATGGCAGGCTCCAAAGACAGGGTGATGGCGTTTCTTGACGAACTGCTTCAGGCCTCACTTCCTTTTGCAGAGCAGGATGTGCGTGATGTTGCCGCACTTGCCGCCGCCGACGGTGTTGAAACGCTTCAGCGCTGGGATTTTGCCTATTATGGCGAGAAGCTGAAAACAAGCCGTTATAATGTGAACGATGAGATGACGCGCCCCTATTTCAAACTTGATGATGTGGAACGTGGTGTTTTCGACTTTGCCCATCGTTTGTTTGGTCTTTCGTTTGTGCGTAATGAAATAATTGATGTGTATCATTCTGACATTAAGGTGTTTGAGGTTTATGATGCTGACGGCTCTTTTCTAAGTCTTCTTTATCTTGACTATTTCCCGCGGCCCGAAAAGCAGGGTGGTGCATGGATGACATCATTTAAAGACCAGCATTTTGATGGCGAAATAGATGTAAGACCGCATATAAGTATTGTCACCAATTTTACGCCTGCATCGGGTGATGTGCCTTCATTGCTGACATTTAATGAGGTGAAGACTTTTCTGCACGAATTCGGTCATGCACTGCACGGAATGTTGAGCAGGGTGAGGTTTGAGAGTCAGAGTGGCACTAAGGTGTATCGCGATTTTGTTGAACTGCCATCTCAGATATTGGAGAATTGGGCAACCGAAAAGGAGTGGCTGAGCAATATTGCAGTGCACTATATCACAGGTGAGCCTATTCCCAACGATATGATTGACAATATTATAGCTGCCGAGCTGTTTCAGAGTGGTTATGCCACTGTCCGTCAGCTCAGCTTCGGTTATAACGATATGGCCTGGCATTCGTTGGTGGCACCGGTTACTGGTTCGGTCACTCTTTTTGAGGATGATGCAATGGCATCCACCGAGTTGTTTCCAAAAGTTGATGGCAGTTGCGTAAGTACCGCCTTTTCGCATATTTTTGATGGAGGATATGCCGCCGGTTATTATGGTTATAAATGGGCCGAAGTGCTTGATGCCGATGCTTTTGAGCTTTTCAGGGAGCGTGGCGTTTTCGATAAGACCACTGCTGCTGCTTTTCGAAAAGAGATTCTCGAAAAGGGTGGTTCCGATCATCCGATGAATCTTTATCGCCGGTTTAGAGGAGCAGAACCCTCTGTAGCTCCTTTGCTCCTGCGTTCAGGACTTTTAAAGGGTTGATTGAGGCGATAATTTGATTCTTTTGAAAAAAAGTGTTTCAAAAATTCATTCATTGTTAATCGAGGCATGAAATTTGTAGTTTATTAATTGCAAGAAAGAAAATTTAAGGTTTATATTTAGAAGAGGGTGATACGTCATCCTCTTTTTTATTTTTTACGTTATCCTTTATTTGGCAAATAATGGCCATCTTTGTAAGTCATTATAAAAAATTGAAGTAGTGGATAGATTACCTGAAGCAGTTTTTTTTGATATGGATGGTGTGCTTTACGACTCAATGAAGAATCATGAAGTCACCTGGGTTGGAAGCTTTAAGAGTGTTGGTATTGATTTTGAACCGCATCGGGCATATCTGAATGAGGGACGTACCGGCTTTAGCACCATTCAGCTAATCTATGGAGAGGTTAAGGGGCGTGAAGCAACCGAAGCCGAGTGCCGTGCAGTGTATGACGAGAAGACCCGTCTGATGGCTCTCCAGCCCAAAGCTAAGGCTATGCCCGGAATGGCAGAGCTTATAAATTTTCTCAGGAATAGGGGCGTTAAGGTCTTTGTTGTTACCGGTTCGCAGCAGCCATTGTTAATCAATAAATTAGCCAACGATTTTGGCTTTGACCAACAATCAATAGTAAGCGGTCACGATGTGAAATTTGGTAAACCCCATCCGGAGCCATATCTTAAGGCGTTGGACAGGAGTGGTGTAGCCAAAGATAGATGTGTGGTGGTAGAAAATGCTCCCCTGGGAATCAGG
>JBDHYT010000057.1:0-10414 GCA_039811485.1 Marinilabiliaceae bacterium
TTATGAAGCCGTTTGAAGCAGTGATGCACTACAATATTGCAATTCCTAGCGTACTGATAGGACTGGCAGGTATTGCCCTGGCCTGGTTTATCTACAAAAAACCTTCGGATATGCCTCACCGCATTGCCAACAGACTTGGCATGGCATACAAGGCTGCATTTCACAAGTTCTATATCGACGAGGTGTATATGTTTGTAACACACCGCATTCTGTTCAACCTTGTGTCGCGCCCCATTGCCTGGTTCGACCGCCATGTTATTGATGCTACCATGGATGGAATAGGAAATGTGGTGATGTATGCATCACGCAAGATTAAGGGATTCCAGTCGGGCTATATACAGCAGTATGTTGCTGTGTCTATTGGTGCGGCTCTGTTCCTGCTGCTGTTTGTGCTTTACTTAATTCAGAACAATTAAAACATTAAGATATGAATTTGCTTAACTTGCTGATTCTGATTCCGATGCTCACTCTTGGCGGAATCGTATTGAGCAAAAGCCAGAAGAGCGTAAAGGTTGTTTCAGCAACCGGTATGTTTCTTCAGCTTATAGTGGCAGTCATCATTGCTTTTCAGTATTTCGCCATTCGTCAGGCAGGCGATGTGAGCGAAATGGTGATGAGGATGGATGTAATGTGGTATCCCACTTTCAACATAGGTTATTCCATTGGCGTTGACGGCATTTCGGTGGCAATGATTCTGCTCACTGCCATTGTGGTGTTTGCAGGTATATTTGCCTCGTGGGAAGTCTCTACGCTTCAGAAGGAGTTCTTTATCTCGCTGATTCTTCTTTCGGCAGGTGTGTTTGGCTTCTTCATCTCGGTTGACCTTTTTACAATGTTCCTTTTCTACGAGCTGGCAGTGATACCAATGTACCTGCTTATAGGTATCTGGGGAACGGGTCCGAAGGAGTATTCGGCAATGAAACTTACTCTGATGCTGATGGGTGGTTCGGCACTGCTGATGGTTGGTATGTTCGGAGTATATTTCTGCACCGAACTGCCCGGCGGTCACCACACTTTCAACATCCTTGAGCTTGCCAAAGGAACTATGGCGATGGATAAACAGATGTTCTTCTATCCGTTTATGTTCATCGGCTTTGGTGTGCTTGGTGCGCTCTTCCCATTCCACACCTGGTCACCCGACGGTCACGCTTCGGCACCAACAGCTGTGTCGATGCTGCATGCCGGCGTGCTGATGAAACTGGGAGGTTACGGTATTTTCAGGGTGGCAATGTATCTGATGCCCGATGCGGCTACCGACCAGGCATGGTTCTTCCTGATACTCACTTCGATATCGGTGGTTTATGGTGCCTTTGGTGCCATCTGGCAAAAAGACCTTAAATATATCAATGCATACTCATCGGTGAGCCACTGCGGAATGGTGATTTTTGCTCTTCTGATGCTTAACCGTACCGCGATGGATGGAGCTATCCTTCAGATGATTTCGCACGGACTGATGACAGCCCTCTTCTTTGCCCTTATCGGTATGATTTACGGCCGCACACACACCCGTATGATTCACGACATGGGCGGACTGCTTAAGATTATTCCTTTCCTTGGAGTAGCATATATGATTGCAGGATTTGCATCTCTTGGTCTTCCGGGATTAAGCGGTTTTGTTGCCGAGATGACAATTTTTGTGGGTGCATTCCAGCATGCCGACATTTTCCACCGTGTGATTACAATCATGGTGATATCGGCGATTGTTACCACAGCCGTATATATCCTGAGGGTGGTTGGTATTCTGCTTCAGGGACCTGTAAAAAACGAAGAGTTCAGCACCCTGCCCGATGCCCGCTGGTATGAGAAAATCAGTGTGGTGGCACTTATCATCGCCATCGCCGGAATAGGTCTCTATCCGCTGTGGCTCTCCAATACAATACAGGAGAGTCTGCAGCCGATTATCGACAAACTGATTGCGGCACTTTAAACGTTAATAACAAAAGATAAAACATAACATTATGTCATTATCAAGCCTTTTAATAATGCGCCACGAGTTATTGCTGACTGTGGCAATGCTGATAATACTTATTGCAGAGATATTTACCGAACAGCACAGCAAAAAGAAAATCATCAGTTTTGCTGTTATACTGATGGGAGTGATTACTGCCACCGGTTTTCTGCCATTGCAGTATGGTGAGTTGTTTGGCGGCATGTATCAGAGCGATGCGGTGCGTATCTTTATGAAGAATGTGCTTAATATCGGTCTGTTTATCATCATCCTGCAATCGTCGGAGTGGCTTAAAAACGAGAATAACTCAGAGAGGATTCCCGAGTTTTTCATCCTCACCTTTGCCAGTACAATTGGCATGAATTTTATGATTGCCGCAGGCGATTTTCTGCTGATGTATCTTGGCATTGAGATGGCCACAATTCCTTCGGCGCTTATGTCAGCCTACGACCGTCACAAGAGCAAGTCGGCTGAAGCGGGTATGAAGCTGATACTAACCTCAGCACTGTCGTCGGCGGTGATGCTTTTCGGCCTTTCGATGATTTACGGAGTTACCGGTTCGGTATATTTCGATGAGGTTCAGGCTCTCTTCGGAAGTCAGGCAAACACCACTCTTGCAGCCATTGGTCTGGTGTTTTTCATCAGCGGAATAGCGTTTAAAATATCGCTGGTTCCGTTTCACCTCTGGACAGCCGACGTATATGAAGGTGCGCCGGTGAGTGTTACCGCATTCCTGTCGGTAATGTCGAAGGGGGCTGCCATATTTGTGCTGATGTGGGTATTGTGGAGAGTATTCGGCCAGGTGGAGCACCTGTGGAGCAAGATGATATATGTGCTTTCGGCACTTACAATGACCATTGGTAACCTGTTTGCCATCCGCCAGAACAATATGAAGCGTTTCCTTGCATTCTCAAGTATTGCACAGGCAGGTTTCATTCTTCTGGGCGTTATAGCACCATCGGCTGCCAGCATGGGAACCATCATCTTCTTTGTGTTTATTTATGTGTTTACCAACCTTGCCGCATTTGGTGTTGTGGGTATCATTGCCAACAAAACCGGTATGGAGAACATTTCGGACTACAAAGGGCTTTACCACACCAATCCCAAACTGAGCCTCACGCTGATGCTTGCCGTGTTCTCGCTGGCAGGTATTCCGCCTGTGGCAGGATTCTTTGGTAAGTTCTTCCTGTTCACAGCAGTTAGTTCGGTTGGTTACTACTCGCTCCTGATTATTGCAGTGGTAAATGCAGCCATTTCGCTCTACTACTACCTGATGCCTGTAAAAGCAATGTTTATTGACAAAAACGAATCACCGATTGCAGCCTTCAGAAGCAGCAATTCCGACCGTATTGCACTGATAATATGCATTATTGGTCTGCTGGTAATTGGTTTTGCAAGTTCAATATTCGAATATATAGTATCAATCAGCGTTGCCTAAGCAGCAACTGTGATATAAGAAAAAACCTCGTTCGGTAAAGGACGAGGTTTTTTTTATTGCTATTTTCGGAAAAGAGACTTCAACCATTTTTTAGTAAATTTTCTTTTAATTCCTTCAGGTGTTCATCGAAATCAAAATCTCCGGCAATATCGCTATCCAACCCTTCCTGAATAGCCAGTTTTAGTGCGGTTACTTTATCCTCCTCCATCTCAAACTATAAATTTATTAATTCAAAAGCAGATATACCAAAATCTGGTAAATCAACAAAATAACTTCTGTATTTTTAATGTTACTCATTTATAAATACTATCAAAAACTCCTGTGTTCATGCCTCCTAATATCGCCCGTAAATACTCATACCTCCACCAAAATACTGATGCTTAAGATGCTCATAAACCAAATTTGTCCTTAAGTCAATATCATCATTCTGATAAGTAGGATAGGGCAATTCTTTTAAAAAGTGTTTTGTGTATATTGTTAAATTCAAAACTGCTAATTGATTGTGAAACAATCAAATTGCGGTTCGTTCTGTCAGGTTTTCTTCTGAATATTCCTGCGTCATTGTGTTTTATTTATTGCGAAGCAGACTATTGGGGTTGATAACAGGCAGTACAAAGTTTTGCAAAACTGTTCCCTGCAACCTTGTAAGCAGAATGCCTCTTGAAGTGGAATAGGTAACCGAAGCCAGTGCGTTTGCCAATAACGAATTTAATTTAAGACGGTTATTCTCACCGGTGGTTACCAGCTCTTCAAAATTTTCAATCCTGTAAATAAATACCAGATGAAAACTTCCATTAGCTTCATCTCTGTTTTTATTCAGAATCATTAAAAATAATTACCCGGTTATATTTTAGACCCCTTCTTTCATAATAATTAGGTATTGCCACCACCGGACACCCAAGGTAATTTTGAATCCGTAAAACCAATAAAACCAGCCATTATGAAATATATTTTTTTATCGATGCTTTCAATTGCTTTAATATTAGCATCATGCAGCAAGGAGGATGATGAAGCAGCTCTTCCCGGCAATGTGAAGGATATCAGGTTTATCGACGTGAAATCATATACCAACTGGGTGTATTTCTCATTTGCCAAGAGCGAGGTGGTTGCCGTTACCGATTATGCCAACGATCTTTCGTGGGATATTGCTTTCCACAGGGGTGATGTGCGCATCAATGGCGGAGCATCGGGAAGAGGTAAGGCCGAGGTAATCAATACCAAATCAACAGACTGGAAATCAGTTGTTCAGGTGCCTTCGTCGGGATATGTGAAGGATGAGGTTGGAAAGATAACTACGGCGTTCACCGGTGGCGGCACTACCGAAGAGGATCAACCGTTCTCACAGACACTCAGTGGATGGCTTACAGTTGATACCAGCAACCCACCGCCAAAATATGTGGTCAACAACTGGATTTATGTGATGAAAGCTGCCGACGGTAAATATGTGAAACTATGGATTTACGACAACAAAAACGAAAAGAACGTCTCGGGTTATGTTAGTTTCAAATATCAATACAACGAAAGCGGAGCAACCACCTTCTGACAAATTAAACAAACCACCTTCAGAAGATTGGCAGGTTAGATCCTGTCGGTCTTTTTCAGATTAACGATATGAGAATAGTTCTTTCTGCCTCACTTATTTTATTTTCAACACTCGTTGCAGCACAGGCCTGGCGCATCGAAGGCCGGATTATCGATTGCACTTCAAAACAGGAGCTTCATCTTGTAAACGTTGGACTAATGGGTACCACCAAAGGAGCCACTTCCGACGAAAAGGGGCATTTTATTATTGATGGAATCAATAAGGGTGAATATACACTGGCCGTTTCAGCTATCGGATATGAGGATAGAAAGATTGCTCTTACAGTTCCGTCAAGTGGCGGCGACAAAGGGGTGACAATCTCATTGTGTGAGAAATCGGTAGATCTGGAGCAGGTGGTAGTTACCGGCACGCGCACCGAACGGCAGCTGAAAAACGTACCTGTACAGACCCAGCTTATTTCGTCGAAGGCAATAGAAAAGATGCAGGTTTCCAATCTGAAGGATATGCTGGAGTACGAACTTCAGGGTGTGGAATTTAACAGCAATGGCGGCTTCTCCAATATAAATATGCTGGGCTACGGTGGCAAATATGTGCTGTTTCTGGTTGATGGCGAGCGCATGGCAGGCGAGACGTTCGATAATATCGACTACAACCGCATAGACATGGATAACGTGCAGCAGGTAGAGATTGTGAAGGGTGCAAATTCATCGCTCTACGGTTCGAATGCTGTGGGTGGTGTGATTAACATCATTTCGCGTAAACCCGAAAAACCTTTTGAAGCCGCCATAAGCACACGAGTTGGAAGCAACTACGAAAACAATCTCCGGGCAACCATCGGCTCGAGGCTTAAGTGGGGATATGCCAATGTAACAGCATCTTACAAGGCTATGGATCCTTATCTGTTGAAGGACAGAGAGCCGCTAACCCAATGGTTTGAAGACGGCACAAAGATAGAACTGCCTCTTAGCCAGACTTATATT
The DNA here is from genome assembly GCA_039811485.1 of Marinilabiliaceae bacterium. GTDB lineage: Bacteria > Bacteroidota > Bacteroidia > Bacteroidales > Marinilabiliaceae > JAGPIS01. Next base: position 5,910 of record JBDHYT010000057.1, read on the forward strand.
GCCGGCTTCAGCGATTACAGCATTACTCCTGCGGCAGGAGTCAACATCACAGAAAAACTGAATCTCGAAGTAAAAGGCGGTTACTATTTCAAAGAGCGAAACCCGGGCGGTCTTGACGGGAGCAAAGTTACCGACCGCTACTATAACTACTCAGGTGGTATCAAAGCAGGTTATTCTATCAGCAATCACAGTCAACTGTTCTTTTCGGCAAATAACGACCGCTACGACAAGTTTAAATTCTACAAACTACTCGACGAGAAGGAGAAGAATTACGAAAACTATCAGAATAGGTTGAGTGCCAGCTATAACCACAGCTGGGAGAAGGGTCATTCGCTGGTGGCAGGTGTGGAGTATCTGTCCGATAACCTCACTACTTTTATGTTTGTCAGCAATGGTATCAATGCCAAACGGACAGCTGACACCTACTCGGCTTATGCCCAACAGGAGCTTGTGCTATCAAAAAAAGTTACTCTTGTTGGTGGTCTTCGATTCGACTACCATTCACAATTCAGGGAGCATATCACACCGCGCCTTTCGGCAATGTATAAACCGTTATCAAGAGTGACCCTGAGAGGCGGATATTCAGGCGGATTCCGCTCGCCTACACTCAAAGAGCTTCATACCGACTGGTTCCATCCCGATGGCGGTGGTTTCCAGATAATTGGCAACAAAAACATGAAAGCCGAAAGGAGCAACAACTTCAATGTATCGGCCGAAATATCGCTTGGCAAAACAGTTATTACCGGAATGAGCCAGTATTCGCTTATCCGCGATATGGTAAACACAGTATGGATAAACAGTGATACCGTGATTTATGCCAACACAGGTAATGTACGGATGCTGAGCAACGAGCTGACCATTGCAAGCCGGATTACTCCTCAGCTGACGGTAAAAGGAGGCTACTCCTATGTGCGTGACAATCAGGGTAAGAGGTCGTTGGTGCGGCCACATTCGGCCACTGCACGGGTTGAGTACACTGCGCCGTTGTTCAGGAAACACAATCCATCCTTCAGCCTCAGCGGGAAATATTTTGGTAAGATGGATATTTACAGCACCGGAAATATCGACGACAACAACAATGATTCGGGCATCGGCAAAGAGGATTCTGATATTTACAGGATTGAATATGAGGAGTATGCTATGTTTCGTTTTTCGTTCTCACAAACGTTGCCATACAATTTCGCCATCAATGCAGGTATCAACAACCTGTTCGGCTATAAGGCCAAATTCTCCAGTTTCTATTCGAGTATTTCACCCGGCCGCACCTTTTATGTGGGTTTGAAATGGAATCTTTAAAAAACAATTTAACGAACAATCATAACATAAATATGAACGCAAAAAGAAAATATCTGAGTTTAGGGTTAGTTGCGGTAGTGGCAATAGCTACCTTGCTGCTGGTTTGGAACAAGTTTGCGGCACCAACCAAAATCGCATTGTTTAACTACCAGCCTTTTCAGGTTTCAAATATCTTGCTCTCCAACACCGATAGGTTTGTTAAATACGAATTTGTGGCTGCAGAAGATGCCGATAAGCTGAAAAACTACGATTTTGCACTGGTTTTCGGCATGGGATTGAAAATATCGGAGCAACAACGTGCTGCAATCCAATTGGCAATGCAAAAAGGATTACCTGTTTATACACAGTCGGTTACCAATCCATCAAACGATTTTTGCAATATCGACTCTCTTCATATCAGATATCTTTCAGCATATCTCATCAATGGCAATAAAGTCAATTTTCAGAATATGTCGCGCTACATCAGACACAATATCGACAAGAAAGTGTTTTTTGCAAGTGAAGCCATTGAGCCTGTTGAGAATGTTTCTGATGTCCTGTTTCATATCGACGAATCGGTTGCTTTTGTTGGCGTGGTTGAATATGAGGCATATCTCAGGAAAAACGGATTTTATAAAGAGGGTGGTAAGAAAATAGCCCTTCTGGCCGGTATCCACGACCCATTCAGCGGTAACAAGGAACACCTTGATAGTTTGATAGTATCGCTACAGAACTCAGGATTAAATGTTTATCCCATTACATCCAACAAACGGATAGAGTTTTTGGAGCAAATCAACCCCGATGCTGTGATATATTTCCCTCATGGCCGTCTGGTGGGCAGCAATCCCGACACGGCAGTTGAGTGGCTCAAAGCACACAATATACCAATGTTTGCACCACTAACCATACTTCAGCTTAAGGAGGACTGGATGAATAACCCGATGGGAATGTTCGGCGGATTTATGGGACAGACAGTTGTAATGCCCGAACTTGACGGTGCCATATATCCGTACTCACTTGTTGCTCAGGAGAAAAACAAGGATAACCTCTATGTTTTCAGAACTATACCCGACAGACTGAGAAGCTTCACAACGATAGTAAACAACTTTATCAGCTTGAAACATAAAAAGAACAGCGAAAAGAGAGTTGCCATATCATATTTTAAAGGTGCAGGTCAGGAGTCGCTTGCAGCACAAGGACTTGAGACAGTGCCATCACTCTACAACTTCCTGAAACGGTTAAAGGCTGAAGGATATAAGGTTGAAAATCTGCCTTCTACAGTCAGGGAATTTGAGAAGCTGCTGATGACACAGGGTGCAGTGCTTAACACTTATGCAGAAGGTGCATTCGATGATTTTATGAAAAACGGCAATCCTGAACTTGTAAAAAAAGAGGATTACGAGAAGTGGGTATCAAAGACATTGTCAAAAGAGTCGTATCAGCAGGTTACCGACACCTATGGTGAGGCTCCGGGAGCATACATGAGCACCACAGATGCGAATGGTTTCTGTATTGCAGTGGCACGTATTCAATTTGGTAATGTGGTTCTTCTGCCACAACCAATGGCTGCTCTTGGCGACGATAATTTTGCAATAGTTCACGGTGCAAAGATGCCGCCACCACACACCTACATAGCCTCGTACCTGTGGATTCAGAACCGGTTTAAAGCTGATGTGCTGATTCACTACGGTACACATGGCAGCCTTGAGTTTACGCCACAGAAACAAGTAGCACTCGACAGTAACGACTGGGCAGACCGGCTTGTGGGAACTGTTCCCCATTTTTACTACTACACAATCGGCAACGTGGGCGAAAGTATGATGGCCAAACGAAGAGGTTATGCCACAACCATATCATATCTTACCCAGCCATTTATGGAGAGTAATACACGCGGTCAGTTTAAAAAATTAAATGACTGGATACGCGAATTCTACAAAACCGAAGGCAGTGAAAAAACCAAAGCTGCCCTTCAGGTAAAGAAATTAACCATCGATATGGGAATCCACCTCAACCTTAGGCTCGATACAATTCCCGGCAAGCCCTATACACAGGAGGAGATTGAGAGGATAGAGAATTTTGCAGAGGAGATTGCCACCGAAAAGATGAATGGTCAGCTGTATGTTTCGGGAGATAGATACAGTGCCGAAAAGATAAACTCAACAGTTATGGCAATGAGTGCCGACCCTGTTGCTTATAGTCTGGCTTCGCTCGACAAGCTCAGAGGCAAGGTAACTGACAATCAGCTTAAAAACAAGGTTTATTTCGGTCAGAACTATCTGAATCCTGCAAAATCACTGATTGAAAAAGTGCTTGCAGGAAAAACGGTAACCACCGGTGATGTTTGCTCGTTTGCATCAGTTACAAAAGAAGAGCTTGCAGAGGCTAAAGAAATTCTGAAGCCGGCACGACCAGTAATGCCCGCAGCAATGCGTCCTGGAGTTGCCAATGCACCTGAGTACACAAAGGAGCAGAAAGAGATGTCCAGAGCAATACTTAAGATTGAAGAGACAATAAGCAATATAGCAAACTACAAAAAAGCACTTGAAGAGAGCCCCGAGCTGGAGTTTAAATCGATGCTGAATGCAATGAACGGCGGATATGTTGCACCGTCATCGGGTGGTGATGCTGTTGCTAACCCATCGGCAGTACCTACAGGCCGTAACATGTACTCGGTAAATGCCGAAACCACACCATCAGAAATAGCATGGGACAAAGGTGTTGAGCTGGTAAACACAACACTTGAAAACTATAAAAATGCACATGGCGAATATCCCCGTAAAGTGAGCTACACATTCTGGAGCAGTGAGTTTGTTGAGAGCGAAGGAGCAACCATTGCACAAGTGCTTTATATGCTTGGTGTTGAGCCTATCCGTGACTCATTCGGGAGGGTTTCGGAGTTAAGGCTTATCCCTTCAGAGGAGCTTGGCCGCCCGCGGATAGATGTGGTGGTGCAGACATCGGGTCAGTTCCGCGACCTGGCAGCGTCAAGGCTGATGCTTATAACAAAGGCCGTTGAGATGGCTGCAGCTGCAACCGGCGACAAGTATGAAAACATGGTGGCTCAAAGCACTGTTGATATTGAGAAAGAGCTTGTTGAAAAGGGAGTTTCGCCCAAAGATGCACGCGATATGTCAACCCGTCGGATATTTGGCGGTATCAACGGAATGTATGGCACAGGAATCCAGGAGATGATAACCGCCAGCGATAAGTGGGAAACAGAGCAGGAGATT
>JBDHYT010000058.1:0-10392 GCA_039811485.1 Marinilabiliaceae bacterium
TAAAGGTTTTTCAATTTTTAGTTTGGAAATATCATTATCGATGGCATAAAATCCATTTTCATAGCTTATATAGGTTACACTATCTTTACATAAAATTTTATTGACCTTCCGGCCAAAACCATTCTTTTCATTATAATGATAAATTTTCTCTGCACTATCACTGTCAATCACTAATCTGTCGGCTCCGTTGCGTGTGGCAAACCAAACAGAGTTATCCTTTCCTTCAACAATCTGTGTGACATCATTACTCGACAATCCGTCTTTGGTAGAGTACAACATTGCAGATTGTACTCCACCGGCATCGATTGTCAATTTGTACACTCCTGTAAATAAGCTGGATAGCCAGATGTTTCCTTTTTTATCCATCATCATATCCTGAATCCAGGCAGTAGCAAAAGCTGAGTCGGGCTTTAACGATTCGTAGGATTGAAGATGTTTCAAAACAGGAATTCCTTGTTTGTTCTCACCCTCATTTTTGAAATGGTGAAAACCAAAGGTGTAGTCGCCAAGCCAGAAGTTTCCATAAATGTCTTTTATGATGGCTCGTGGCCTCAGCCTGAGTGTTTTATCCGAACGGATGTCAACCTTTTGAGTGTTGCCATTTCTGACTACGTAAAGCCCGTCAATAAATCCTAAGAAAAGTTCCTTATTATCAAAGTAATACGACTTCAGGTCGTAGAGTCCGTTTTTATTAAAATCAACAATCTTGTTTATGTTATTCCATTTGAGTTTTTGACTGCACTCCATGGTGTAGATGGCATCATTGGTGAAAAAGTATCCTATGCCATTTTTAAAGGTTGACGATATTATTTGTTCATTTTCAAAGGGTGTGTTTTTTAATGGGTAGGTTTGAATTTTATTGTTGATGATGGTAAAAACTGCCTGGTTGTCGGAAAACAGTAATCTCCCATAGGGATCGATACAAAAATAGTCCATCCCGGGTAGTTGTTTGTTGTCGTAGGTAAACGAATAGTCGGTAAGCGAATAGAGCCGAGATACCCCTTCGGTTGTTCCAAACCAGTAATTCTCCTCGTTATCCTGAAATGTACACATTACTCCTTGTGTGGGCAATCCCGTTTCATAAGTTATCCACCTGATTATTTTATCTTCTTTTATCTGGCATACGCCGTCAAAAGCAAATGATATCCATACATTTTTATGCTTATCGGTATAAATATGGTTGATTACCTTATTGTTAAACTCGGTGAATTTTCGCTCCAGTTTGTAGTCGAGAATACCATTGCTGACTGAGTTGATGGTCATCTCCCAATAACCATCGCGTGTGCCAATAAGCATTTTGTTTTTGTGGGCGAATAGTAGTTTCATTACATATTTGCCTTTAAGCTCGGGTATATAGTGGGGATTTTTATAATTCTCTTCCTTCAAAAGTACACCTAATCCATCGATACCCCCGAACCATATATTGCTGTTGGTATCAAATTCGGTTGTTTGAAACATATTTTTGTTAACTCCACAATCATATAGCTGATAAACAGAATCCCTGTCAATAACATTGATGTTTCTGCTTTGGGTAAACAGTATCTTAGTGTCGGAGACCCACTGAACGGCTCTTACCACATTTTTGCCAAGTTGCTTTGGATGTAACAGATATTGCTTAAAACTGCCGTTGTCCTGTTCTACCATTACACCATTCAAAAAGGTGGCAATGGCTATTTTATTGTTTGCACCTTTCGATATCATGGATGTAAATAGTTGGTTCTGATTGACCTCCGGAATTACACTATTGTCAAATGTATGTCCGTCAAACCTGGAGATTCCGCCATCTGTGGCAATCCACAAGTAACCTTTGCTGTCCTGGTTAATATCAAATACGGTATTGTCTGATAATCCGTCGTTTACTGTATATGTTTTGAAAAGATACCGTTTTTGACCTGTTGAAAGCTGAAATGAGAGTATGAAAATCAGAAGAGATGATTGAAGATAAACCATATAGGTTTGGCAGGTATGCAATTGCATACCTAAACCGATAGCCTTATGGCTTTTTTCTCTATCCATCTGTTAATTAATTTACTCAACTTTCGCAAGTGAATTAATTTATTCATTTTCAATGGAATGGCAGTATATTCAATAGGTAGGGGTATTATAATCAGCAACATTAAGTCGCCAGACAAAATCCTATGAATATGCTACTAAACAAATATACAACAATACTTTCAGAGATAAATGCCTTTTTACTATAAGTGAAAAAGAAGTTTATTGATTAATGAGATCTCTCACTTTGTTCGAAATGACGGATAGTATGCTATGTTTTAAGGGAGGGGCCTGAAAAGTTCACGAATTACACAAATAAACACGAATAATATAAAAGTTATCATTGTAAGTTGCTTATACATAAATAGAAAGCATTTATGAAAATCCGTGCAATCCGTGGATAAAATACTTTTTAGACAGCCACCTCAAAATCACCACAACGACTGTCATTAGCTCCGCTGAACTTCGTTTCAGAGCGAAGCGATGAATCTCATTCTGAAAAATTTAAAAATCACTAAATTGTTACTGTAAAAATAATCAGTTGAATGTGAGATGCTTACAAAATGCATAATTTTCATACCTCTTTGCCTGGCTAACTAATAAGGTCATGCGAAACTTAAGTAAATGATAATGCTCGAAACTAAAAATACATTATAACAGTTGTCATGTTTAAAGAAAAAAGGCCGCAGAGCAATTCTATTTGCTGTGTGGCCTTTTTGTGCTTTGCAATAAATTATTTCTTCTTCAGCAGCAACTCAATCTCATCCATAATTTTATTCATGGCTGCTATGGTTGCTTTAAATGGCTCGGGGCTTGTCATATCCACTCCTGCGTCTTTTAGCAGGTTGATAGGATAGTCGGAACCACCTGCTGAGATAAATTTCATATAACGCTCTTTGGCTCCCTTTTCGCCGGCCAGCACTTTTGATGCAAGAGCCTGAGAGGCTACAAACGAGGTGCTATACTGATACACATAGAAGTTCATGTAGAAGTGTGGTATGTAAGCCCACTCGGCTCCAACATTCTCATCAACAATGCAGACTCCCTTGTCGTGACCGTAATATTTCTTTGCAATATCGTAATACATCTTGCTAAGAACCTTACCGGTAAGCGGAACGCCTGCCTCCGACGCCTCATGTATCTTCAGTTCATACTCGGCAAACTGTGTCTGGCGGAACAGGGTGCCTTTAAATCCGTCGAGCATACTCATCAGAAGAGCCAGTTTCTGCTCTTTATCCTTTATCTTCTTCTGCATCATGTCGTTAAGTAATGCCTCGTTAAATGTAGAGGCAACCTCGGCCACAAATGTAACGTATCGTGATGTGGCATAAGGCTGTGTCTTGTTGCTGAAGTAGCTGTGCATGGTGTGGCCCAGCTCGTGGGTAAGAGTGCTCACATCATTATACTGTTCGTTGTAGTTCATAAGTATGTATGGATGAACATCATAGGCTGCACCATTTGAGTATGCGCCACTTCGTTTGCCTTTGTTTGGATAGATGTCGATCCAGCGATTTTTGAATGAATGCGCCACCACATCCGAGTACTCCTTGCCAAGTGGTTTTAGCGATTCAAGTATCAGAGCCTGAGCCTCTTCGTAGCTGTATTTCAACTCAACGCCTTTCACTGTTGATGCATATATGTCGGAATATTTCAACTGGTCGAGCCCCATCATTCGTTTTTTAAGCTCAAGATAACGGTGGAAGGTAGGCAGGTTGGCGTTAACGTTCTCTACCAATGAGTGATATACCTCCATTGGGATATTGTTGGGCTTGGTGGCGGCATCGAGTGCCGATGTATAATTGCGTGCCTTGGCTCTGAAAACGTGCTCTTTAATCTCACCATTCAGCATCTCTCCAAAGGTTCCTTCAAATTTTTTGTATTGATCCCAAAATGCTTGAAATGCTATCTCGCGGTCGGCACGGTTTGATGAGCTTCGAAGCATGGCAAATGCCTGTTTGGTTAGTTCAACCTGTGAGCCGTCGCTCAATGTGATTGTGGGCCAGGGCATTTCGGCATCACTGAATACCTCATAAACGTTGGATGCCGTTCCGGTAATTAAACCTGTTTTGGCCATTAAAGCCTCTTCGGCCGGCGAAAGTGTGTGCTCTTTCATTCGGTATATGCGCTCAAGTCCCATTTTGTAGGTCGCAAGGGCTGGCTCTTCAGATAGGAATTTATCGATTGTCTCCTTTGGAATGGCCGCCAACTCGGGCGATACAAAGGATGCCTTCTGGCTATACTCAACAAAAAACTGGTTAAGCTCTTTCTGGCGTGCCTGATTGTCGGCATCACGAAGGTCGGAGTCGGCCTTTAATGAGGCATATAGCGACAAGCGTGAAGCCTCTTTCATTAAATTATCGTTGAACTGCAGATATTTAAGCAGGTTTTGTGCACTTGAGCCAAGAGTTCCCTTGAACGAAACAATCTTCTCCGACTCCCGGGTCAATTCGGCTTTGCGATTGCTCCATGCCTCATCGGAATTGTAGAGGTCGTAAACATTCCATTTGTATTTGTCGGCAATCTCCGAACGCTCTTTTTGCGCCGATGCACCTGTTGCTACTCCTGCAAGCATAAGTGCCGCCATCGAAAATGAAAGCATCTGTTTTTTCATCTGTGTTAAAATTAGATTATCTGTTAACGAATAATTTTTCATCCGATTGTAAAACTATATAATTCATTCCCTTTTTACTATGATATTACTACATTTTATTAATTGTTTTGGCAATGAAGAGTTGCAGATATGGGTGTTGCTTTTATTTTCGATGCAAAGCTGTGAGTTGAAACAGCAATGACAGTTATGAAAATGCTCTGTTTTGTAACAATTTTAAACAATTTAACTCTGTTTGTTTTCACAGTAAAACTTATAGTGCTATATGTATTTCCTTCCTTTATTAATTGCTTAAAAGTGCTGTTATACAACAGCAAATTAAATATTGTAAAATCTTTTTAAATTCCCTTAAAATGGTAATTTTGCCCATCAAATTAACCAAATATACAGTATGAGCACAAAAACAATTGTAACGGGTGTAATTGGTGCAGACGTACACGCCGTGGGTAATAAAATTTTAGCTTATGCCCTTAATGAGGCTGGTTACAAGGTGGTTAACTTAGGCGTTATGGTTTCGCAAGAGGAGTTTATCAATGCTGCCATTGAGACCAATGCCGAAGCTATTTTGGTGTCGTCACTATACGGACACGGAGAGATTGACTGCCATGGGCTACGCGAGAAATGCGACGAGGCAGGTTTGAAAAATATTCCTCTACTTGCAGGCGGTAACCTTGTGGTGGGTAAGCAGGATTTTAATGAGGTGGCTGCTCGTTTTAAAAAAATGGGCTTTACCAAGGCATATCCGCCTGGCACCACTGTTGAAACCTGTATTGCCGATTTGGACGAATTGCTTAAATAACAGCAGCCAATAAAACACAATTGTATTTAAGATAAGTACATTTAACATTTCGAGTTTTTTATTTCTCATTTTGTAAAATGAACATACTTACCGCAGACATAGGTAGCACATATACCAAGCTAACGGCAATCAACCTTACCAGACAGACCGTTGAAGGCACCGCCATGGCTTTTACCACCATACAAACCGATGTGATGGAGGGGTTTAGTGCAGCCATGCAGGCACTGGAGCAGAAAATAGGCCGGTTCGATTACGACGAGTTTTTCTGCTGTAGCAGTGCAGCGGGCGGCTTAAAAATGATTGCCCTCGGTCTGGTTCCCGAGCTAACGGCCAAAGCTGCAAGGCTGGCAGCAGCAAGTGCCGGTGCTAAAGTGGTGAAAACTTATGCCTTTGAACTTTCAAAAGCAGAACAGCAAGAGATAGAGGTGATTCAACCCGACTTAGTGCTGTTGTGCGGTGGCACAGATGGCGGAAATAAAGAGGTGATTATTGCAAATGCTAATAAACTGTGTGCCGTGCAAGGCAACTTTACTACAATAGTTGCCGGAAACAAGAGTGCTGCATCAGAAATTGAGCAGATTTTCATTTCGCACAACAGGCCATTTGTAATAACCGAAAATGTGATGCCCGAGTTTAATAAACTCAATATTGAGCCTGCTCAGAAAAAAATTACCGAACTCTTTATTAGCAATATTGTTGAAGCAAAGGGACTTAGTCAAATTCAGGCTCTGACGCGATACGATATTATCCCCACACCGTTGGCGGTGCTTAACGGTTGCAAATTATTGGCTGCCGGCACCGACGGCATACAGGGGATGGGCGATATACTTGCTGTCGATTTGGGTGGAGCAACCACCGATGTATATTCCATAGCCGACGGCAAACCTACCATGGAAAATGTTACTGTCAGAGGACTGCCCGAACCCTTTGGCAAGCGTACAGTTGAAGGTGATTTGGGGATGAGGTATAGCCTTGAGTCGTTGGCAGAGACGCTTGACGTTACAGAAGTGGAAAATGCTTCAGGTATAAAACTTGAGCGTATAAACAATTGGATATCAACAGTAACAAGTAACCCTAAGGAGTTGCCATCGCCATCATCTGAAGAGTTGCAGATAGAGCAGCATATAGCACACCATGCTGTGAAAATCGCAACCGAACGGCACGTGGGAACCTTCGAACCGGTTTATACTCCATTCGGGCAGATTTTTGTGCTTACAGGTAAAGATCTGTCGGATATGCCGCATGTTATTGGTATTGGTGGTGCTATCATTAACAGTATCAATCCGCAGGCAGTGCTGAAAGGTGCAGTTAAAACCAACGGTGATTTGATGTATGCAAAGCCTTCAAATCCATCATTTATGATAGATGCCAACTATATATTTTCATCTATGGGGCTGTTGAGTTCAGCATACCCCGAAATAGCCTTAACAATGCTTAAAAACGGACTGGTAACAGTTTGATTTTAAGCTATCAACGTTTATAAACAAGTTACTAAAATATTGTTCGTATGAATATCAGCAATAAAAAACTTACCGATGATGCATTTTATGCCGAGAGGAAAGATGTATTGACACACTGGCCCACTGGTAAAGACCTGGATATAAATGATGCCATAAAGTATCAGGAGTCGATTCCGAAGGAGAAACGCTTTAGCACAAAACTTCATGAGGCAATCGATAAGAACATTACATTGATTCAGCCGAGAGCCGGAGTTGCCTTGCCGGAGGAGCACACCGCGCTGCTGCAATTTCTGGAAACCGAAGGTGAGGCGGATCTGTTGCCTACAACAGTTGATAGTTATACACGCCTGAACAGGTATAAAGAGGCAGAAACAGGAATTGCCAAAAGCCGCGAAACAGGACGTTCGATGCTGAATGGTTTTCCGATAGTGAATTATGGAGTTGATATCTGCCGGCAGGTTACATCTTCATTGAAAAAACCGGTTCAGGTACGCCACGGTACTCCCGATGCCCGTTTGCTGACTGAGATTTCGGTGGCAGGCGGTTTCACATCATACGAAGGTGGTGGTATTTCGTATAATATACCATATTCAAAAGCACACTCGCTTGAGAAAACCATTGCCCACTGGCAATATACCGACAGGCTGATAGGAATGTACGAGGAGGCCGGAATATCTATTAACCGCGAACCTTTTGGCCCTCTTACCGGTACTCTTATTCCGCCAAGCATCTCAAACTCGGTTGCAGTTATCGAAAGTCTGCTGGCTGCAACTCAGGGAGTTAAAGATATTACCGTTGGATACGGACAGTGTGGCAACCTGATTCAGGATGTTGCTGCAATTAATGCACTTAACACGGTAACCCGTGAATATCTTGATAAGTTTGGCTTTGCCGATGTCAGGATATCTACCGTGTTCCACCAGTGGATGGGTGGTTTCCCGCAGGACGAGGCCAAAGCGTTTGGTGTTATTTCGTGGGGTGCAGCGGCTGCTGTGCTTGCCAAAGCAACCAAGGTTATTGTTAAAACCCCGCACGAAGCCATGGGGGTGCCAACCAAAGAGGCAAATGCTGCAGGACTGAGAGCAACAAAGCAGGTGGTTTCTATGCTTAAGGATCAGGACTTCAGACATATACCTGCTGTTATTGCTGAGACCGACATCATTATCAGGGAGATGCACTGTATTTTGGATAAAGTGGAGGAACTGGGTAAGGGCGATTATGCAGTAGGTTCAATTGCAGCGTTCGAGGCTGGTGTAATTGATATTCCTTTTGCTCCAAGCCGCTACAATGCCGGTAAAGTGTTGCCTGCCCGCGATAACTCGGGTGCTGTGCGCTTCCTGGATTATGGTAACTTGCCATTTACTCCCGACTTGATCGATTTCCACAAACAGAAATTGGAAGAGCGTGGAAAATCAGAAAAAAGACAGGTGAGTTTCCAAATGGTGATTGACGACGTATATGCAATCGGACACGGCTTCCTTGTGGGAAGACCAAAATAATTGACAATGCATAATTGACAATTGACAAGTGATAATTAAAATATTTAGAATTAGTAAAGTTCAATATATATGAAGATACTAAAAGTAATATGCTCACCCGGCAAAACAGGCTTTTTCTTCGACGACCAAAAAGCTATTAAAGAGGGTGCAAAACACGATGGGGCTTTCTATTACGGCGAGACTCGCACCGAGGGGTTTACTGCAGTAAGACAGGCCGGTGAGTCAATATCGGTAATGCTGCTGTTGGAAAACGGTGTTATTGCTCATGGCGATTGCGCTGCGGTGCAGTACTCCGGTGCCGGTGGCAGGGATCCGCTGTTTCTGGCCGAAAACTTTATTCCTATCATTCAGAAACATATAGCACCATTGCTTGAGGGCAGGGAAATTTCAACTTTCAAGGAGATGGCTGCCATAGTTGACAAGGGAGTAAACCCCGAAACAGGCAAAGTGTATCACACTGCCATCAGATATGGTGTTACCCAGGCTCTTCTTGATGCCGTTGCCAAAAGTAAAGGCAAACTGATGGCTCATGTTGTTGCTGAAGAGTACGGTACTTCTATTGCCGACAAAATGGTGAATATATTTACCCAGTCGGGCGACGACCGCTACAACAATGCCGATAAGATGATTATAAAGGCAGCCAATGTGTTACCTCACGCACTATTCAACAATGTGGAAGAGAAAGTAGGACGCAATGGCGAGAAAATCAAGGAATATATTACCTGGTTAAGGGACAGAATTGGTAAACTTTTGCCCTACGAGGGTTACAAACCGGTGTTGCACATTGATGTATATGGTACCTTGGGCATTGTTTTCAACAACGATTTTGAGGCAATTGCAAAATATATTGGTGAGTTGGCAGAGCTTGCAAAACCATATCACCTAAGGGTGGAAGGCCCGGTGGATATGGGTGCCAAAGATGCCCAGATTGAGGGCCTTGCCGCCATACGTAAAATAATGGACGACAGAGGTATAAAAGCAGAGATCGTAGCCGACGAATGGTGTAATACGTTTGAGGATATTGTGGAGTTCACCCAGCATAAAGCGGGTCACATGATTCAGATTAAAACACCCGACCTGGGCGGTATCAACAACTCGATAGAGGCTGTGCTGTATTGCAACACACACGGTATCAACAGCTATCTGGGAGGAACCTGCAACGAGACCAACCGCTCGGCCGAGGTTTGTGCACACGTGGCAATGGCTACACATCCAACCCAGATGCTGGCTAAACCCGGAATGGGAGTTGATGAGGGGTATATGTTGGTATTCAATGAGATGAGTAGGATACTTGCCCTTAAGAACAGTTTGTAAATTAAAGCTAAATGAAACAATAACTACCCCCGACTTTAAATATCCTTATTTAAAGCGGGGGTAAACACCATAGTAATATGAAAGAATTGAGAGTATTATCACCTACAGCCATATTAGGATATGGGTTTCCAATGGAGTCGTTTGAGGAGGGTATGCGACGCAAGCCGCATGTTATTGCAGTAGATGCCGGCTCAACCGACCCGGGACCGTATTACTTGGGAGCGGGCACTTCGTTTACCGACAGAAATTCGGTAAAAAGGGACCTGGAAATCATGATTTCGGCAGCCATCGAGGAGGGTATTCCGCTAATCGTTGGCTCGGCCGGTGGTAGTGGAGGCCGGCCTCATGTTGAGATTACCGTCGATATTGTTAAGGAAATAATCCGTGAGAGAAAATTGTCGCTTAAGATGGCAGTAATTCAATCGGAGTTTGATAAGGAATTTGTTAAAGATCAGGTTCGTAAAGGAAATGTATCGCCTCTTTTTCCTGCAAAAGAGATTGATGAAGCAGGCGTAAATGAGTCGGTGCGTATTGTTGCCCAAATGGGCGAAGAGCCTTTTATTGAGGCACTTCACAACGGAGCGCAGGTAATTGTTGCCGGCCGTTCATACGACCCTTCGGTGTTTGCGGCACTGGCATTGGATCAGGGATTTGACAAAGGACTGGCACTGCACATGGGTAAAATTCTGGAGTGTGCGGCCATTGCAGCTCTTCCGGGAA
>JBDHYT010000059.1:0-10329 GCA_039811485.1 Marinilabiliaceae bacterium
TATAATCTATCGCTTTTAATGCAGTACCTTCGATTTCTATTGGTAAAGTTTTGTGCTGTGATGGTTTTATTTTTGCGCAATGCAGGATAAACAGTTGTAAAAAGATTATCCCATACTTCCGGATCGCGAAACAGCTCTGTGGTGTTAACAGTAATCTCCTCAACAAGTTTCTCGACAAAAAGCGGATTTGAACGCGTCAATTCGGCAAGCTGTTCGAGCGTAAGCCTGTGATCGAGCTGTATTTTGTGAATCCGTCGATAAATGGAGTTATCGGAATAATCACTAAAATCGTAGGGCGTAAAACTCTTTAGTTCTACAAGATAATCCTTAAACGTCATAATTCTCACCAAAATCTACATCACACTAAAATAACTCAACCTCAACGTTTTGAATAAATGCAGTAAACGAATGGTCGTCGCCAACCTGTGCCTCGGATAGTAGGAACAGTACAGGCACCTCTTCGCCAAACTTATCTTTTATAGGAACTTCGCGCCGTTCACCCACCACTTTTTTCATATCGGGAGTGGTGAATGCCTTTACAAATTCATTATTTTTGATGGTGTCGTTAGAAAACAGAATATTCACCTGATTTCCAAGAACCTCATTGCGGCGATAGCCCCACAGTTTTTCGGCGGCAGCATTGAAGAACTCAACAACACCAGCCTTATTGGTAGTGATTATGGCATCAAGAGCCCCCTCTAAGGTTTTCTCGTTACGTATCTTAACGGCTTCAATTTCCTTGAACTGCTCCTTCATCTCGTTGCGTGCCTCGTCAAGCAGAACGCCAAGCTCCTCTTTGCTGCGTTTCATCTCCTCCTCAAGCCGCACCTGGTCGGTAATATCCGACTCAAGGCTCAATATTTTCAAAATATCGCCTTCGTTGTCGATAACAGGGCTATAGGTAGATAGCAGATAAATCTCTTCACCTGTCTTTGTCCTGCGGCGGCAACGTCCCCGGAAACTTGACCCACTCTGTAGTGTAAGCAAAATACTCTCAAGCTCATCAACGTCGTCCTTAAACAGGAAAATCTTAAGATTCTGACCATCAATCTCTTCAGGTTTGTACTTGAAGGTACGGAGAAAGTTATGGTTCACCGTAATAAGGGTTCCATCGGTATCGAACTCGCAGCTAATGGCCGAATTGTCGATTGCCTCAAGGATACCTTTGCGCTCGACCTCCCTACGCTCGCTCTCCTCTTGTGTAGCCTGCATCTCCTCAAGGTTCTGACGCAACTCCTCTTCCTGCTGTGCCATCTTCTCGGCTTGTTGCTGCGTTTCGCGCAACAGTTTGGAGGTCTGGATATTGGTTTTTACGGTAGAGATTGTCAAGGCAATACTCTCGGCAGTTTTTTCTACAAAGCTAATTTCATATTCGTGAAATGGCTGGAATGACGCCATTTCGATAACGCCAAAAATCTCATCGTTGGCCTTTAATGGCACTATAAGCAACGAGCGGGGATTAGACTCACCCAGACCGGATGTAACAGTAATATAGTTATCCGGAATATCGGTCATATAAATTGTGTCCTGTTCAAGTCCACATCTTCCTATCAGACCTTCGCCCCAGGGTATTATCTTATCGGCAAATTTCTTGCGGTCGTAAGCGATAAAGGCCGACAGCTCGAAATATTTTTCACCCTTTGTATTTGAGTTGAGCAGGAAGAAACCTCCCTGATTAATTTTCATATAGTTGACGAGGTAACGCATAATATTGAGCGACAGTTCCTCCATATTATCGTTGTTGCGCCTCAGAATTTCGGCAAACTGCGCCAGGCCGTTGGTTACCCATGTACGCTGTTCCTCCTCAATCCGACGTTGCTCCTCCTCCTTTTTAGTACGTATCATGTAGTCGCGGAGCTGCTTCAGCGAAAGTCCAAGTTTGTCATCCTGGCTTTTAACAACCAACTCCTCATCAAAACGACCCTCACCAAGCGAATCGACAAACTGACGTACGTTATCAGTCCTACTACTCTCACTCTCAAGGGTTTGATACTGTTTGCGGATGATACCGGCAAGCTTATCCGAAATCCAATAACCGCCAGCCGCTCCAATGAAAGGCAGCAGAAGGATTATCCACATACCGGGAAAGATAGTGAACAGGGCACTAAGAGTACGGCTGCTATTGTGATACACTTCGGAGTTCATACCCAGAAGCAATATCAGCAGGGATACTACCAAACCCAGAACAAGTCCTCGAATAGTGTATAACTTAATAATTTGCCTGGTTTTTATTTTTTTCATCGCGCACTAATTTTTTCGGAAGTAACTGTCATAAAAGGGATTCGACAACCGGATCCCTCTCTTTCCAAAACATTCTTATAAATGAATTAACCGCAAAATATTTGACAGATTTTAACGGCTACAATAATTCGACACCACGGTATCGACCTTCTAAAATCAACTTTTCACACTTAGCTGATGTACAACATGGTTTGTTATCTCATTGAGAGGCAACACCTTGTCGGCAGCACCAAGTTTTATTGCCTCTTTGGGCATACCGAAAACCACTGAAGTAGATTCGTCCTGGGCAATGGTGTGGGCACCAGCGTCCTGAAGTTCCTTAAGTCCTGCTGCGCCATCGTTACCCATGCCGGTGAGCAGAATGCCTATGGCGTTGTGGCCTGCATACCGGGCTGCCGACCGGAACAACACATCTACAGAGGGGCGGTGACGGTTGACAAGCGGACCTTCTTTGACCTCCACATAATACTCCTTGCCCACATTCTTGAGCAGCATGTGCTTGTTACCCGGGGCAATGAGTACACGTCCCTGGTAAAGCTTATCGCCATTTTCGGCCTCTTTCACCTCAAGGTTTGAAATTTTATCGAGGCTGTTGGCAAACGATTTGGTAAAACCCTCTGGCATGTGCTGCACAATGGCTATACCCGGCATCTTTGGAGGCATCTCTTTAAGCAGATGTCGAATGGCCTCTGTGCCACCGGTGGATGCTCCAAGTACGATAACTTTTTCGGTTTGTACCATACGGCTTAACGCTGTTCCTTTATCCAGGATAACATCGGCGGTAAGTTTTGGCTTAACCTCAAGAGGCTGAACAACGGTATTACGCCGTGTAACAGGCGGAGTGACAGTTGTTCCGGGAGTTTCGGCAACCGTTTTGGCCTGCGCACTCTTACGGCTTAGTTTTGATTGTGCGGCTGCCTTCACCGCATCGCATAACAGAATTTGCGAATCGAGTATAAATTGTCCGCTGTTCATGGCCGGTTTGCCTATCACCTCGCAGGCTCCGTATTCGAGAGCCTTCATAGCTGTTTCGGTTCCCTCTGATGTGAGCGACGAAATGACAACTACAGGAATAGGATGTTGCGCCATTATTTTCCGCAAAAAGGTAAGACCATCCATCCGTGGCATCTCGATGTCGAGAGTAATCACGTCGGGTACCTCTTTTTGAATTTTCTTAACAGCAATAATAGGATCGGCGGCTGTGCCCATCACTTCAATCTCGGGATCGCTCATCAAAATAGTTGTGAGCGACTGACGCACCACAGCCGAATCATCTACAATTAGTACTCTTATCTTTTTGTCCATTCTGCTACCAAAAATTGCAACTGTTCAATTGCAAATTTATCAATCTTTTGATTACTATTCGCGTTTTTCCAGAAACTTATGTCGGACTTCGCCGGTATCGGTGAAAAACAAGATCTTACGTCCTCTTTTGCCTCCTGTGCTTGATGCAACAATAGGAATATTACGATCCTCGAGCATTAGTCGAGCCACCCTAATATTACGTTCACCAATCACAATGGCACTTCCCTTTCCTGAATCGAGCAATTCGCCTCCACCAAAAATTTTGGCTTGTAAATCCTCGACCCTGCTTCCCATTGATTGCATTCGTTCGACAAGTTTGTCGAGTGCGATATTGCCATACTTAGGCGAGGCAAGATCATTACCGTTCCAGTTGGGGAGCATGTAGTGATTTATACCGCCTATTTTCAAGCGTTTATCCCACAGGCAAATGGCTACGCAGGAGCCCAGGATGGTCTTTACCATATAGGGTTCTCTGCTGGCAAAGAGAGACGAAGGATACAAAAAATGCTGTAAATATTCCATTCGTCTGCTACTTAAAAAATCTCATCCCCCTCGTCGAAGAATATATCATTACCATCGCCACTAAAACCATCAACAATATTTTTCGATTCGGGCAATGAAATAGTAAAGGTAGAGCCTTCGCCCTTCTGGCTTTGAATTTCAATGTCGCCATCGATAACATCGAGCAGAGCCTTAGTGATTGAAAGCCCCAGACCGTGACCGCGGTTGATAGAGTTAATACCTGTATCGAGACGCTTAAATCTCTCGAATATTACTTTTTGGTTTTTATCTGAAATACCTGTTCCAAAGTCCTGAACCGAAATGAACAGCTCCTCGTCATCAACCCAAACCTTCACAAGTACCTTACTATCTTTATAGCTGTATTTCAACGCATTGTTGAGCAGGTTGCTCATAATGAGTTTCAGTTTTTCAGAGTCGGTTTTAAAGTAGAAGTTCTTACCGAAACCATGCGCAATATTATATTGGGTTTCGATTTCGATGCCCATTTTACGAGATACGATATTGAACGAATCAATAACAGAGTTGATTAGGCTGCTGATATTAACCTTAGAGATGTTAGGGGTAATTTCGCCAGCTTCGATCTTGGCAGCAACAAAGATATTACGCAACTGGAAATCGAGGTTAAAGGCTTCGCTATGAATAAGAGCTACCATCGAGACAACTTTCTTCCAATCGTGTTTCTCAACCGATAGGATTGCTTTTGACAACCCTAAGATAGAGGTAAAAGGATTGACTATCTCGTTAGATATATTTGAAATAAAGTGACTTTTCAGTGCTTCCGAATCTTTCAATTTTTTGGCAACAACCAAATAGTCCCTGTTCAGTTCATTGAATTCCTCTTCAAACTTTCGTCTCTCCTCAAGCTTAATTCGTAATTCTTTAAGCAACTGTTTGTCCGATAAAGTACTCATAAGTTATATTTTTTCCCTTTTTGATTACAAAATTATATTTTCTTAAAAATAGTCGGTTTAATGTGCTGCAACGGAACCGTCATGCTCGAGAGCGACTCCGAATGGCCAATAAAAAAAATTCCACCCGGCTTCAAATGTCTGCATAACTTGTTGATTACCTGCTCCTGCGTATTCCTGTCGAAATAGATAAGAACATTGCGGCAGAATATGATGTCGAATTTCTCCTGCACATCGTAATTAGCATCCATCAGATTGAGATACTTCAATGATAGATTCTGTTGCAATATTGGTGCAACCCTCACAGTTGCAGTTGTTCGATCTTTGCTTCTGAGAAAGTACCTCTTCTTCAGTTCAAGTGGAACAATATCAATTTTATTTTCGGCATAGACACCCTGAGCAGCCTTCTGCAACACGTTGGCCGATATGTCGGTACCAAATATTGAGAAGTTAAAAGACGGATTTAGTCTTTTATACTCATTGAGAACCACACTTACTGTGTATGGTTCTTCGCCACTTGAGCAACCGGCACTCCATACCTTCAGAACACCATTTTGCGATGCCGAATACTCTGGAAGCACATTCTGCCGTAGAAAGTCAAAATGCACCGGTTCCCTAAAGAAATCTGTCTTATTGGTAGTTACAACACTCAGGAAACTGTATAACTCCTTTGATTGTCCTTCGTCGCTAAAAAGATAGTCGCAATACTCCGTATAGGATTTCATACTCAGCTCGCGAATGCGTTTCAGAAGTCTTCCTTGCAACATAACCCGCTTGGCTTCAGGCATTTTGATGCCAAACTCGGAGTAGATGTAATCACTCAGCAGTTTAAACTCCTTAGTGCCCAACTCGGCCTTGAAGCAATCCATCTCTGCGTACTCCTTTTTACCCGTCTCGAACATACCAAAACCTATTAACAATTCACTTCCTGAACCAATTCACTGATAACCAACACATCTGTATCCGAAAATATCTTGTCCACGTTCATCACAAGCACCAGTTCTTCACCGTTTTTGTAGGCACCTACAATATATCCAGGTTTATAGCTATTCTCGATAGGCTTAATATCGGCACTATTGACCTCAATAACATCGGCTACAAGATCGG
Organism: Marinilabiliaceae bacterium; assembly: GCA_039811485.1. Classification (GTDB taxonomy): domain Bacteria; phylum Bacteroidota; class Bacteroidia; order Bacteroidales; family Marinilabiliaceae; genus JAGPIS01. Next base: position 6,084 of record JBDHYT010000059.1, read on the forward strand.
CTACCACAGCCACATTGAAGTTGGTGTTGTCGGCCTTATTGTGAACACTGATAACTACAATACAGGTTGTGTCGTGTATCTCTATCTTAGGCTGTCCGAATTTGATACCTGTATCGACCAGGGGAACCACCTGATCGCGGTGCTCAATAAGCCCTAGGATATATGGAAGACTCTCCGGATTTGACTTTAGTGGAACATACTCCAGAATCTCCACAACATTCTCCACCTCAATTCCAAATATATTGGAACCAACCTTAATGGTTAAATATGAATTTATTTCACTCATTCTGTTCAAAAATTACTGTTCCACAATTTGCGAGAGTTGCTCCAAATCTATGATATGTACGAAATTATTCTTTACAAAAACATTGCCGATAAATGTCGAAGAGACCTCATTTTCTGAATCTATTGCAACATTTTCTTTAATCTCGAGGCCGTGAAGGTCGAAAACCTCGTCCACATGATCCACAACGTAGCCGATATATGAATCGTTGTTGCCATCGACAGAGGTAACAATGATTGAAGTATCGGTTGTATTAACGATGTCGCTGCTTCCGATCATCATCCTGAAATCGGTTACAGGAACTATGTTTCCGTGAAGATTGACAACACCAAGAATATAACCCTTGGTGTTGGGAACCTTAGAGATTTCGGTCATCTCAAGAATATGACGGACTTTATGCGTATCGAAGGCAAAAAACTCTTTGCCTGTTCTAAATGATATTAATGAATCTATCTGCTGGCTCATTTTATACTATCTCCCACATTTTTTATTTCCGACATCAATTTGTACGATATTTACGTTGCGACGACTGGTGAATAAGCCTATTGGTATCCAACACAAGCGACATTGAACCGTCGCCCATCACCGAGGCACCCGAAATAATATCTATCTTACGTAAATAACGACCCAAAGGTTTTACAACTGTCTGATACTCTCCCACAACCTTATCAACAAGTATGCCTACTTTACGCGACTCAAAATTAACAAGCAGAAGCTGTTGAGTATTCATGTCGATAATCTCTTCGTGGAACATCTCGCGAAGATTGATGCAGGCATACTGCTCATTACCAACCACAACGGTATTGGCCACACCTTTGGAAGGTACAACTGCTCCGGTTGCAAAAATCCTTTCGATATTGGCAATAGGAATAACATACTGACGACCACCTACAAGCGTGAGAAGGCCATCGATAATCGACAGGGTGAGAGGTAGTTCGAGTGTAAGAGTGGTACCTTTGCCGGGAACGGATGTAATAGATACCTCGCCACGAATTTCTCCAATCTTATTTTTCACCACGTCCATACCCACGCCTCGTCCCGACACATCGGAGACTTTATCTTTGGTGGAGAAGCCGCTCACAAACACAAGATTAAAAATCTCCTGCTCGCTAAGATTCACGTTCTCATCTATCACACCTTTCTTTATTGCTTTTTGCAGAATCATCTGCGGATCGAGACCTTTACCGTCGTCGGCAACTTTGATGATCACAGACGAACCGGAGTAATAGGCTTTAAACACGACCGTTCCTTTGGGCGATTTCCCGGCCTTCAGTCGGTCTTCGGGAAGTTCGATACCATGGTCAACACAGTTGCGCAGGATGTGAAGAAGAGGATCGGTGAGATGTTCGATAATATTCTTATCAAGCTCAATATCACCACCTTCAATAATGAAATCGATATCTTTCTTCATCTCCTTTGATAGGTCGCGAATAAGCCGTTGAAACCTCATCAGCTCGCTCTGCAACGGGATAAGGCTAATCTCAAAAGCATTGTCGCGAAGCTGGCGTGTAATTTTCTGTATGTTTTCGGCCATAGCATTGATGGCCGGTATTCCGCTCTTTTCGGCTACAAGGTTTAGTTGTGCCTGTAGTGTAACAAGCTCACTAACAGCATTTACCAATTCGTCAATTTTCTTCGACGAAACCCTGATGCTAGAAATCTTATGTTCTCTTGCTTGTGCTTTTTGAAGTACATCACCCTCAGCTACTTCGGCAGTAGCTACTTCGGCAGCTTTAAACACCTCAAAATCGGCAACGGTAAGCATTTTTTCAGTCTCCCTCGCCTTATCGGCCAAAACCTGCATCTGTTCGCTGCCTATAAATCGTCCGGCAGGAAGGTTTGCAATGTCCACCTTACAGTCATCCTCCACAAAGATGAAGACATCTTTTATGTCGTTCACCTGCTGGTCGGTATAGAGCACCACCTGCCAATCGACGTAAATTTTAAGCACGTTGAGTTGCTCAAAGAGAGGAATCCGGTTGGCAAACACCAGTGTTTTGGACTCGCCGAGTGCGGTAAGATCCTCAATCAGAAAGAAGGGGTTTGTACCGTTATTAAGCAGGTTTTCCGATGGTCGGATGGTAATAAGGTAGTTACGCCATCCTCCGTCCTCGTGGGTTTTGGTAACTTCGGCAAAGGAGGTACCGCCCGAGGATTGCTGGCCTTTTATATAGCTATTGACGCGGTCAATAAACTTCTTTTGTTCCTGTATGTCAGCGGCATCTTTGAGGTCGCCAAGCTGCAGTAACCTTTTAATGTGGTCGATAGATGCGAAGGTCAGCGATATGAGATCGTGATCCACATCGAGTTTGTTATTGCGCACCATATCAAACACCGTCTCAAGGTTGTGTGTGAATTCGCTCAAATCGTTGAAGCCGAACATAGCGCCGCCACCTTTGAGTGAGTGCATCGCACGGAAGATACGCTCTATTATCTCCTTGTTTTTATTATCTTTCTCCAACAAAAAAAGCGCCTCCTCCAGATCATTCACGTTATCCAGGGACTCTTCTACAAATTTCGACTTAAATCTATCTATCATAATAAGAGCATTATTCTATTGCTGCTGATTAAAAAAATCAACCAATTCCTTTTTCTTTATTAAAACCTCTTCACAGGGCATATCCAAAGAAGAAAGACAAACACGTATTATTGCGGCTGCATTTCCGGTTTGAGCCAGAATCGTCGCAGGAATCTCATTGGTATTGCTGCCCACAAACTTTTTGTAGGTTTGTTCCACAGCAAGGGTAATATCGGCCACACATCCGTATCCGAACATGGGTGCCGACCCTTTCATTGAGTGCATAGCCCGGTAAACAGCCTCTACAGCACTTTCCCCTTCACACAAATATTCTCCCCGCGAAATAGATTCAATCAACTCAAGCTGGCTTTCTGCCTCAGAAAGGAAAATTTTCCTTATCTCATCAATCATCGAATCACCCGTGTGATAGCACTAAGTAGTTTGGCCGGCACAAAAGGTTTGATAATCCATCCGGTTGCACCTGCCTCTTTGGCCTCCATTTTCTTCTCAGCCTGCGATTCGGTGGTAAGGAAGAGGATTGGAATATGCTTATAGGCTTCAATTTCGCGCACCTTGCGTATCAGCCCCAGACCATCGAGGTTGGGCATGTGAAGGTCGGTAATAACGATGTCGATATTACGTCCGTCCAAAAATTTGAGTGCATCTTCGCCGTCAACACCTACCAACACGTCGTAACCCTCATTTTGAAGAGTAAAATTCACTACCTCACGAATACTTTCGGAGTCATCAACAATAAGAACTGTTTTTGCCATAGTATTATAATTTCTATTTTAACACATTAATAAAACCTGCATTCTCGATAAGGCGCACAAGATCGTCTTTGATGCTTGCCTTCACCGAGAACTCCAAACCACGCTGCATCCATGATTTTTGCAACGCAATGAGAAATTGAATGAATGTAATATCAATATTATCACACTCATCAACAACAACTTCGAGTGATTTATCGAAATTAAGCTGCTCTTTAGCACTGGTGATAATTTTCTCTATATGGTTGATTACCAAAACACCTGAGAAGGTAATATTTTGAGTATCGCCACCATCCGAAAATTTTATTTTAAAAGGTTCTGCCATAACAAGAGATTTAATTATCAATTATGCAACAAAAATAGTTTAAAATTTCTCATAATTATCAAGGTCATATTCGCCTGATATAGGAGCATTAAGATCAATCTTGGCTCCCTTTACGCTTACTTTGCCCTTCTTCACTTTGCTTGCAATCTTTTCAACTACAGGCTCATCGTGCAGAACACTTTTTTCAACTTTGGGAGTCGTAGCGTTAGAGGCCAATGCTGTATCGTCCATGGTGAAATAACCCACTGCCTCCTGAAGGTTGTCGGCAAGGCGTGCAAGCTGATTGGCGCGCTGTGTCAACTCATCACTGGTAGAGGCATTCTCCTGGGTGATAACGTTGAGCTGCTGCA
>JBDHYT010000060.1:0-10324 GCA_039811485.1 Marinilabiliaceae bacterium
TTTTGATGTTATTCTCCAGCTCCTGTTGTGAAGCCGGTTCTGTAAGAGTTTTGGGTGAAAGTTCTCACAAATGGTGAAAAGCTACACCTTTGGTTTCTTCTTTACAGTATGCTTGACTTTCAAAACCGAAAGGTTAAATTCAATCGTGGTTTCCGTACCTACCGTTTGAAAATCATCGCTCAAAATATCGGAAATCAGTTCTCCACTTTTCTGCATCATCGATTTTTGCTCTGCTTTGTCGGCTTGTTCCGATAACAGGGAGATAGTGCGAGACAGTTCTTTGACTTTGGCAAAAGTCTCAATGATTGCAATGGTAGTTTCTGTGTCTACCGGACTTTTAAGAATGGTTGCCAGCATATACAGACCTTTTTCTGAAAAAGCTTTTGGGAGTTTACGAACACCGCCCCAACTTGAAGTCGAAAATTTCGACTTCAAGTTTTCCCAATCTTTTTGTCGTAAATAAATAACATACCCCTCCGGAAACTTATCAGGGTTATTCTTAACCGCTTCGTTGATACGTTTTGTTTCCACTCCATATAATTGGGCTATATCAGAATCTAAAATCACTTGTTTTTCCTGTACAGTTATGATTTTTTCCTCAATTTTTTGCATGTCCATATCTTTCTGTATTTCAGTTGATTATATTGCAAATCGTTACCTATTCGTTACCGAACTCGTTACCTATTCGTTACCCTTTCAAAAACGGTAACTATTGAGCTGTTTTTCTATAGATATTCTCAATTCCGGTAAACTGTTCAGAAAGCCCCTTCATGTCGCTACTAATCTTATTATTAGTGATTCGCGCGTAAATCTGGGTCGTATCAATATTTGTGTGTCCCAGCATTTTTGATACCGTTTCGATAGGAACTCCTTTGCCCAGTGTAGTTGTAGTGGCAAACGTGTGTCGTGCCAGGTGAAATGTAAGATTCTTGTTAATACCGCTCAAATCGGCAATCTCCTTTAAATAGGAATTTAGCTTCTGATTGCTGATTATGGGAAGTATTTTACCATTGGGTAGCCGGTCTTTATACTTGTCCAAAATCATTTTGGGAATATCCAGCAACGGCACATTTACGTCAACTCCGGTCTTAACACGCTTAGTCATAATCCACATGTTACCGTCAAACGATTTGCGGATATTTTCTTGTCTTAGTCCGGCTACATCTATGTATGCCAATCCGCAAAAACATGAAAAAATAAATATATCCCTCACATGATCAAGCCTTTCCGAGACCAATTTAAGCTCAAGTATCTTCTTTATTTCGTCTTCTGTCAGATAGCCCCTATCTACTTTTTGCAGGCGTATTTTATAATTTGCAAACGGATCGCCGGTAATCATCCCATTGTTACGGGCCATCAAAATTATGCGTTTGAAAAACTGCATAAACTTGGCTGTTGTATTGGAGCTGCACTTACCGATAGTTTTAAGATATACTTCAAAATCAGAGATAAACATTGGGTTAATCTCCTTCAAAGCTTTATCCGGCCTTCTGTACTTATACTGGATAAAGCTTTCAAGGTGCTTACGTGTAACTTCGTACTTTTGGTATGTAGCAGCAGATTTGGAAATACCAATCAAAGCCTTTACGTCACTGTTATGCTTCTCGAAAAGACTAAGAAGTGTTTCATAGTTTTCGGAAATACCTAAAAACTCGTTTTTAATCTTCTCGGGCGTAACATAGTTGTCACACCGTTGTTGTTCATGATAAATTTTGTTCAGAGAAGCTTTGATGTTATCCAGCAGTTCGTTGAGCTGTCCTGCTGCTTTACCTGTTGCTTTACAGGCTTTTACATTCCAATTTTTAGGATTGATGCTTTCTTTGGTGCTGAATTGGCATACGTTACCGTTAACGGTAATTCTTGCCATAATTGCCACCTCACCATTACGTTTTTCAGAGCCTTTTTTCAGGTAAAAAAGCACTTTAAATGTACTCTTCATAATCTCACTTTTTAATGTTGTAAAAATACTTTTAATGCATTAATTGTGAGATACATACAGCTGGACAAATTTGGACGTCTTTTGGCCAATTTTGGACAAATCGTTACCGTTTTTGTCCTTTTAAAAAAGGGTAACGATTTAGGCACAAAACTTTGTCCGGATATGTCCATTCAACTTCCATTTCGGAGGACAAAACACAAATAAAAAAGCCGGCAAATCCTTGATTTGTCGGCTTTTGTACATCCACTGTCCCATTTTGTCCACTGGAACTCGCGGAGAGGGAGGGATTCGAACCCCCGGAACCTCGCAGTTCAACGGTTTTCAAGACCGCCGCAATCGACCACTCTGCCACCTCTCCATTCAGTATTCGTTTCCTGAATGCGGATGCAAAGTTATATTTTTGATTTTAATCTGCAAGTGAAGGGATGAAAAAAAACATATTTTTTTCATCAATCATAATTATTTAAAACAACGGTTAATTTTTTATTTAATTTTTTCATTATTTTTAGAGTGATAATTTGGTATAGAACAGAAAAACTCTATATTTGTGATAGAAAACTTTGAATCTTAGTTGTTAACCCTAAAATTAATAATCATTATGAACAAGACTCAGTTAATTGATGCAATGGCAGCAGAGGCCGGATTGACCAAAGCCGACACCAAAAAAGCTCTCGATGCATTTATCAAAGTAACAGGTGACGCACTGAAAGGTAATGATAAAATTGCTCTTGTGGGCTTTGGATCATTCGGTGTATCAGAGAGAAGTGCCCGTACAGGCCGTAATCCCCAGACTGGAAAAGAGATTACAATTGCTGCCAAAAAAGTAGTTAAATTCAAGCCAGGCAGTGAACTTAACGATGCCATCAATTGATTCCATTGAATTGACGAATCAGATGAGGTGAGTGTTTGCATTCACCTCTTTTTATTTTATGTTTTGTACGACAGGGAAAGTTGTATATTTTTAGAGTATATTGTTATAATGGCTGATATTGAATTGATAAACCATCTGAAAAGTTTTATGCTCGAGGAGAGGCTGGCAACAATAAGTGGAGTGTTGCAGCAACGCACCCGCTACATGACGGTGGTGCTTGAAGATATATATCAATCGCAGAATGCAAATGCAGTACTTCGCACATGCGAATGTTTTGGAGTTCAGGATGTTCATATTATTGAAAACCGTAATCCGTATATTCATAATGCCGATGTGGTTCGCGGTTCCACAAAGTGGCTCACCCTCAACCGGTATGGCAAAGAGAACTTCAATACTCCTGCTGCTTTTGGTGCTTTAAGGCGGGATGGATACAGGATTGTGGTAACTTCACCTCACGCTAAAGGCGTCAGTTTGCCCGATTTTGACATCCATCAGGGCAAATTTGCCATAGTTATTGGTAATGAGCGCGAAGGAATATCGGCTTATGCTTTAGAAAATGCCGATGAATATCTTAGCGTGCCGATGCAGGGATTTACCGAAAGCCTTAACCTGTCGGTATGTACGGCAGTAATTGTGCATCAGTTGATGAACCGGCTGCGATTGTCGGGTATAGATTATCTACTGTCGGAAGACGAAAAAGAGGAGCTTTTGCTTGAGTGGTTGCTCAAAAGTATTAAACGTTCCGATCTTATTGTAGAGAGGTTTGTTAATGGCAGGTAAAATGTTGAAAATATTAACGTTATCACAATATATTTAATTTTTAAAGAAAAATAAAGACCGTTTAAAACTTTTTTTCGTTACTTTGTCAAAAAAAATTAGGATTTTTTTATATTTTTGAGCAAAAGCATATTAATATGAATTGTGTAATTATCGACGACGACAAATTTTCAACCAGGATAATTGAAGATTTTATTGGGAGGACAGAAGGTTTGAATCTTGTTGGGTCATACGACAGTGCCGTGGAGGCTATCAACAAAATGTCGAGACCCGATGCTGAGCGTGTTCATGTTATATTTCTCGATATCGAAATGCCCGAAATGAGCGGTATCGATTTTTTGAAGTCGTTAAATGAACTCCCGCAGGTGATAATATATTCGTCGCAAGAGAAGTATGCGCTCGAAATGTATGAATACGACGTTACAGACTATCTTCTTAAACCGGTTAACTATGCACGATTTATCAAATCGGTGAATAGGGTTAAGGAGCGCTTCGATAAAAAGGAGACTCTGTCGAAAGAGAGTACCGAGATTTTTATAAAAAATAACAACTCGCTTGTGAGGGTTAAGTTTGAAGATATTTTGTGGATTGAAGCTCTCGAAAATTACGTGGTTGTTAATACCTTTAAAGATAAATATACCATTCACTTCACCATGAAGTCGATAGCCGAAAAGATGCCGGCCGATAAGTTTGTGAGGGTACACCGTTCATTTATTGTGAATATGAGTAAGGTAAAATCGATTGAAGACAACTCGGTGATAATCAAAAGCGAATCTGGAAGTAAGGTTATACCGATTGGCAAATCGTATAAGGATCAACTGATGAATGATATCAACCTGATATCTAAGTAAAGAAGTAGAAAATACGGTTGAGATATAAACTAAAAAAGGCTGTCACGCTAATGACAGCCTTTTTTGTTGCTTTACCAAGCCTTGTCAATCTTCGGCAGGCGTCATCATGTCGCGGTGTGCCTTGGCAAGGTTATGAATGTTGAGTATCAGACTTTGAGCCTCATGTAGTATGTTGAGATAGAGCAGACTCACCTTGGTGCTTGCATTCTCTTTTTTGATGCGTTTGAGCTGCTGCTTGCGCGATTGCTGTAGCGACAGAAGAATCTCATTCTTTAGGTCGCTGCTGTCGTCAATCAGTTCGAAACGGTTGTTGTGCACAATATCGAGTGCCAGAGCAGTCAGGTTGTTGAGTTTCAGAATCAGGCTGTTTATTTCATCGCTCTGCTCGGGTGCAAATGGCTTGTGGTTATTGTCGAGATGCTCGTACATAGGCCTGGCAATAAACGATAGGCTCACCACTATCTCGCGCAGATAATCAACTACCTGAATGTAGTACATTCCGGATTCTATATCATCGTCCTGAAGTTTTTTTACCGTTGGGTAGATGTTGTTTTTCAGCTTCTTAACCTTTAGCGAAAGCTCATCAATCTGTGAAACGCTGTCGCGGAGTGATTTACGGTCCTCGCCGATGAAGTTTTCTGCCGATTGGCCAAACAGTTTCACTACATTACTCACCAAATCGGTAATCTCGGCCTTGTAGATATCAATAATCGACGATCCGGCTTTCAGGCTGCTATCGGCTGCTGCCTTGTCGGCTTTGGTTGTCTCCATTTGTGCCAGTTTTTTGTTGGCTCTTCTGAATGTGCGATAAAGCATCAGCAGCGATAGTGACAGCAGTATTACAATTGCAGTAACTCCTCCGAAGTAGATTATTGATGCAATGACAAAAGAGATTGTGAAGGCTGCCAATGCAGTAACAAACCAGCCTCCAATAACGCTTATCACACCTGTGATGCGGTACACGGCACTCTCGCGGCCCCAGGCGCGGTCGGCCAAAGATGTACTCATTGCCACCATAAAGGTTACGTATGTGGTTGACAGAGGTAGTTTTAATGATGTTCCGGCGGCAATAAGCATACTTGCTACGGCAAGGTTTACGGTAGCTCTAAGTTTGTCGAACAGAGGTGCTTCGGCTCCCATACGGCGCTGTTTCTCATTGAAGGCAGCAGTGTCGAATTGCTTGTCGATGGTTTTTTTGGCCGGTGTGGGAATCCATTTATTTATTGTGGTTGAGATAGATAGTGCGCGTCTGACGATGACTCTTGCCACTAATGACGAGCCCCACCTCTCGTCACCCTCGCTCTGGCGGCTCAGGTCGAGCTCGGTGTGTGACACCAGCTTTGCCTTTTTTGAAGTGTATAGTGTTATTACCATGATGGCTCCTGCCAATATCAGAAAAATTGAGTTGGTGCTGATGCTTGCTGTTAGTCCATCCATAAGCAGGGTGTCGGGGGTAGCTCCTGGCGTATTCATAAGCAGTTTCACCGATTCAAGACCTGCAAGCGGTACCCCGATGAAATTCACCAGGTCGTTGCCTGCAAATGCCATCGCAAGGCTGAACGTGCCGGTAAGTACCACAATATTGAGAATGTCGATGCGGGTGAAGCTGTTGATTAGTTGGAGGATAATAAACCAGAATGCAATGCTGATGAGAAGCACATTTCCGGTGTTGTTTTCAATCATCTCCATTATTTCGGCACTCATAAATGATGTGCCTTTAAGTCCTTTCAGCACAAGGAAATAGCTGATACAGGTGATTGCAAGGCTACCCCACAAAGCTCCGTACCGTTTTATCTTTTGCTCGAAGTTGAACGAAAATATCAGCCTTGTAATATATTGTATCACATATCCGAATATAAATGAGATGACCACCGATAGTAGTATTGCCGATACAATGGCCAGGATATTGGCCGAGTTGATATACTCGCTCACCGGAAATCCTGGGTTGGAGTATGATTTGATGAGAGCCATGGCCACCGAGGCACCAAGAAGGTCGAACACTATCGATACGGTGGTGGAGGTGGGTAAGCCCATCGAGTTGAATACATCGAGCAGCACCACGTCGGTAATCATTACCGCAATGAATATTACCATCACCTCGGTGAAATAGAAATGCTGCGGATTGAATATCCCGGTGCGGGCAACCTCCATCATTCCGTTCGAGAAACTGGCTCCGATGAATATTCCGGCTGCCGATATGGCCATAATAATACGTCGTGAGCCAGCACGAGATCCGATGGCTGAGTTGAGAAAGTTGACGGCATCGTTGGATACGCCCACCATCAAATCGAGTATGGCCAACAAGGCCAATACAAATAAGAACAGAAGATAAATCGATTCCATTGTTTGAGTTTATTTTGGTGCAAATGTATCTCAATATTTTTCACGTTGTACTGAATTGGTGGTATCTAATACAATTTTTTTTTAGTCGTATGTGTAGCGGGATTTGTGTGATGGTTAACCAAAATTAATTCTGTACATTTGAAGTTTATATTTCAATAAGGTTGTAATCTGTAATTTTCTCCTATATGCTTAAATACAAGTTGTTTACAGTTCTGTTGATGGCTGTTGTGTTCTCATTTTCAGCTAAAGCACAACAGGCCGAACCGGCCGATCAGGAACGTGGTTATATTGTGAAGGTGGGCGATATGGTCCCCGATTTTACCATGACGCTGCTCAATGGTAAAAAAATAAAGATGAGCGACCTTCGCGGAAAGGTGGTGATGCTTCAGTTTACCGCCAGCTGGTGTAGCGTATGCCGTAAAGAGATGCCCTTTATTGAGAGTGATATCTGGCAGAAACATAAGGCGAATCCCAGGTTTGCACTGTTTGGTCTCGATAAGGACGAAAAGGCCGAAGTGGTTGAGCGTTTTGCCAAGGCAACCGGAGTAACATACCCATTGGTGCCCGATGCCAACTCTACGATATTCGAACTGTTTGCACACCCTAAGGCCGGTGTTACGCGCAATGTTATTGTGGATACCGACGGACGTATCGTGATGCTAACCAGACTTTACGATGAAAATGAGTTTAAAGAGATGGTTGCACTTATCGGTAAACTTTTGAAACAGTAACATAAAGGCCAACATACCCGTGGATGACGTGTGTTGGCTCTTTTTTATGTTATTTTGATAAGTTGTGTAGGCCTATGTGTTGAGAATAACTAATAGTTTTACTACTTTTACACCCCTGAAAACTGTTTGGCCAGCAAAAAAAGACTGAACTTCATGACTTTATTGTTTTTATTGAAAGGTATTATTGTCGGATTCACAGCCTCTGTTCCTTTGGGACCCATTGGTGTGTTGTGTATCCAGCGCACCCTTAACCGGGGCCGTATGGCTGGTTTTGTAAGCGGTTTGGGTGCTGCTCTATCTGATACTATTTATGCTATTGTGGCCGGCTTCGGCCTTTCGTTTGTTATGAATGTGGTTCAGGAGCAGATGTTCTGGCTTCAGTTAGGCGGGGGGATTGTGCTTTTGGGTATGGGTATCAGGATATTTCTTTCCAACCCGGCCACCCAGCTTCGTAAGCAGAAAAAAAAGAAAAATACTACTCTGATTCAGGATTTTGTATCCACTTTTCTAATAACCGTCACCAATCCTCTGGCAATCTTCCTATTTGTTGCCGCCTTTAGCATGGTCGGAAGCGACAAGCAGTTGGACAAGCAGTTATTGCTGATTTGTGGCGTTTTTATTGGTGCTGCTGCATGGTGGCTCACCTTGACTTCTCTGGTAGGTCTGTTCCGGCGTAAAATAAACCTTCGCCGCCTGTACTGGATTAATAAAATTGCCGGATCCACAATTGTGGTTCTTGTTGTGATAGCCCTTGCGACTCTATTGATAAGAGAGATATTCTTTACCTGATAATAATTATTGAGGTATTGTAAGTTGGGGCCTGTAAAACCCAAAGTCCAATATTATCCTCAGGCGAACAAACACTCAAAAAGACTGTTTCAGCTCATTTTCAATATCCTCCGGCACTCTCGTCGGGCGTCGCTTGTCGGCATCCATAAACACCAGTGTTGTGTAGCCTTCGTTTATAATTTCGTCTTTATCGTTTTTGATGATATAATCGAAACGGATACGGGCCAATGGCAACTCCTTAAGTTGGGTGATAAGCGTAAGCTCCTGGTCGTAATATGCCGACCGCTTATAGTTGCAGTGCAGATCGATTAGAGGAAGTATTATTCCTCTTCGCTCCATCTCATCGTAAGGCATTCCGATATTGCGGAACATCTCGGTGCGTCCCATCTCGTAGTAAACCGGGTAGTTGGCATGATGCACTACGCCCATCTGGTCTGTTTCGGCGTAGCGCACTCTGAATTTCATTACGTTTTCAAGCATGATTGAAAGTTGCAGTGGTTTATTTGAATGGTGAATCTGGCTCTTTGGCCATGTGGTTGTACGACAGACGGGTAACCAACGATGGCCACCATTTACTGAGGAATACGGTAAGTTTTCCCTCTACAAAGGTGAGTATGAGTGTGCGTTTACGCTTTTTTATAGCTTTCGACAGATGTATAGCTACCTCTTCGGCACTCATCATCTTGTCTTCGGCACGTGGTGTTTCTCCTTGGTGGCTGCCATCGGCCGTTAGTGCAGCCTTTCGCACGTTGGATGCAGTAAATCCGGGGGCTGCAATAAGCACATGCAGGCCTGTTTTCAGGTTTTCGGTGCGGAGGGTCTCAAGGAAACCGTGCATCGCAAATTTGGAGGCCGAGTAGCCCGTACGCCCGGGGAGGCCTATGAAACCGGCAATTGACGATATTCCAACCACCGAACCTTTGGTTTTCAACAGCCACGGGAGTGCATATTTGGTGCAATATACTGTCCCCCAGAAGTTGACATCCATGAGCCGTTTCAGGACACTTAAGTCGGCATCGGCAAAAAGTGCCCTCATCGACAAGCCTGCATTGTTTATCAGAATATCAATTTTGCCAAAAGCCTTAACGGTTTCGTCGATGAGTCTCTTACAATCCTCTTCGATACTCACATCGCATTGCACAGCAATAGATTCTACGCCTTTGCCGATTAATTCATTTTTCAGTTCTTCCAACTTGTCGATACTTCGTGCGGCAAGTGATAATTTGGCCCCCCCGCGTGCAAATTCGCGTGCGCAAGCGAGACCAATACCCGACGAAGCTCCGGTTATGATGATTACTTTATCTCTCATCGAAATTATAATTACTGTTTTATTACATCTGCAAAAATAGCTATTTGTTTTTATTGATGCTCTTTATTGCCCGGTAATGCAGCCCTTCAATCTTTTTTTGTCGTGTAAGGGTTTATTTTTGAATAATACTTTTATCCCTCCAAAAAAGAGTGTTACCTTTGTACTCTTAAATCATATTAAAAGTTGCTTGATGAAAATTGAAAGAAATAAATTTGTTTCTCTTTCTTACGAATTGAGAACCAATGGTAAAGATGGTGAGTTTGTTGAGAAAACCGAAGATGGCTCTCCCCTTGAGTTTGTGTTTGGCGCAGGAAGAATGCTCGAAATGTTTGAAGAGAAGATAGAGGGACTAACAGCCGGCGATGAGTTTGCTTTTGAACTTACTGCCGATGAGGCTTACGGCGATGTAAACCCAGATGCGTTGGTTGACTTGCCAAAAAATATTTTTGAAGTTAACGGCTCAATTGCCGATGACCTGTTAGAGGTTGGTAACCATATTCCTATGATGGATGCACATGGAAACCGACTAAACGGTATTGTGCTTGATGTCACTGAAGATACAGTAAAAATGGATTTCAACCACCCACTTGCCGGTGATGATCTCTATTTTTCGGGTAAGGTGCTGACTGTGAGAGAGGCTACCGATGAGGAGCTTGCCGAGCATATGTTCGGCAAGAGCAACAGCTATATCCTGACGCATTTCCTGAAGCACCC
>JBDHYT010000061.1:0-10281 GCA_039811485.1 Marinilabiliaceae bacterium
CACAACAATGCTTCTGCGGTTTAAGGATCGCTCGCGTATTAGTGCCGAAGTGCTTGAAGGATTGGGTGTTGCAGGTTGTGGTATGGCATTGGGTATGGGGGGTGACGATACTTCTTCATCAACCACCAAAAAAGGAAATTCCAACCAGCTTGATAAAATTATTGTCCAGGTGGCTGAGACAAACCAACTTTCGGCAACTGCCGAAGTTGTAAAGCGGATGCTTTTGCGCCGTCATTCCGAAATTTACGATTTTGAAGTTACCGTACCTGAGCTGTTGCTTAAACAACAGCAGAAGACCAACGATATTTTTAATATCGTGCTTGGTGCCATTGCCGGTATATCGTTGATAGTGGGCGGAATAGGCATTATGAATATCATGCTTGCATCGGTATGGGAACGTATTCGCGAAATTGGTACACGCCAGGCTATTGGTGCATCACGCAAAGATATTATTGTTCAGTTTCTTGCCGAATCGACACTTATAAGCATCACCGGTGGAATTGTGGGGATATTTTTGGGAATCCTGCTGGCCTTTATCATCGAAAAAAGCGCAGAGATAAAAACAATTATATCATTTGTGTCGGTGATTGTTGCCTTTGGCGTATCGGCTACCGTGGGTATAGTGTTTGGATATATCCCTGCCAAAAATGCAGCAAACCAGGATCCGGTGGAGTCGTTACGACAATAATTTAACAAACAAACAAAAACAGATGAAAAAGATAACTATATTGCTACTTATACTCTTTTGTGTAAGAGGAATTTATGCACAAGAGAAACGTAAGGTTGACATGAGTCTCGAAGATGCCTTGCGCCTGGCAAAGGCTCAAAGCCTTGCGAGTTTTAAGAACAAAAATACTTACCTTACACAATACTGGTCGTACCGTAGTTATAAAGCCCGGCGGCTACCGGCACTTTCGCTTCAGGCAACGCCGGTAAACTACGACAGGTCGGTGCTTCAGCGCTACGACTCCGAGTCCAACAGTGATGTGTTTATACCTAACGAGTCGCTATCGAGCAGTGCAGGGGCATCAATTAGTCAAAACTTGTTCTTTACGGGTGGTACAATAAGCCTGTCGAGCGATTTTAAACGACTCTATAACTACGAGAAGGATATTACCAACTATGCCTCTACGCCCGTCGTACTCCGACTCCGACAGCCACTCAACGGTTACAACAAGTTCAGATGGGATTCGAGAATAGAACCGGTACGTTTCGAACAGGCAAAGCGTGAGTTTATCGAGGAGATGGAGAATATTTCGATGAAGGTGGTTGACGAGTTTTTCGGACTGGCCCGCAGCGAAATTAATCTGGCGATAGCCAATACCAACCGAGAAAATGCCGATACTCTTTATACAATCGGTAAGGGACGCTTTAATATTGGTACTGTTACCCAGGATGAACTGCTCGATATGGAGCTTACACTGCTTAACGCCAATCTTGAGGTGAAAAGGGCAACCCTAAATCTGGAGCAGAGCCGGGCATCGTTCAACTCGTTTCTTGGTCTCGACAAAGATGTGGTGGTGAGATGTGTCATCCCTCAGGAGACGCCGACGTTTCAAATATCGGTTGATAAGGCAGTGGCTATGGCAATGGAAAACAACTCGAGTATAATAAATCTCCGGCTTCAGTTGCTGAATGCCAATCGAAAGGTGGCCGAACGGAGATCGCAATCGGGCCTAAATGCCGATATTCAGGCAAATATGGGTTACGACAAAAACGCATCTTCGTTCGATAACGTATATCGCTCACCATTTGGCGATCAGCGCGGTGTCTCGGTATCGCTCAATATCCCAATACTCGACTGGGGCGAACGACGTGGCCAGATCCAGATGGCTAAGTCGGAGCGTAATGTTACCGAAATTTCGGTGAAACAGGCACGTATCGATTTTGAACAACAGATACTTATCAAGGTGATGGAGTTCAATATGCAGCAGGATATTCTTACAACTGTTGCTAAGGCCGATACCGTTGCCCAAATGGGGTATGATGTTACCAAACAGCGTTTTATGATTGATAAGGTAGATATCATCAAACTCAACTCGGCACGTAACGCCCTCGATGCAGCCCGTCGTAACCATATCAGTTCGTTGGCACAGTTCTGGACTGCTTTTTTCAACCTACGCCGCCTGACACTGTACGATTTTGAAAAGAATATCACATTAGAACAGGACTTTGACCAATTACTAAAACCATGACCCGTAAAAAAAAGATAATTATTGCAGCTTCTGCCCTGGTAGCAATTATGGTTCTGATAGGTGCCAAAAAATTTATGGGTGGGAAGGAGTACTCGTATGCCAGAGTGCAGCAGGGTGTGTTTGAAACCAGTATCGAAGTTGTTGGTGAGTTGTTTGCTACGTCATCAACCGATATTCAATTGCCCGAACTCACACGAAATGATGCCATCAATGCCCGACAGTTTAAAATTATTGATGTCATTCAGGAAGGCAGTATTGTGAAAAAAGGCGATTGGGTGGTGTCGCTCGATCCTACCGAGACCGAAGAGAACCGACGTCAGGCACAGGATAATCTCGATAAATATTATAATAATCTTGAAAATGCCAAATTAGATTCAAACATGATTCTTACCGAGGCCCGCAATGAAATCACCAAGGCTAAAGATAACCTTGACGATAAAATATTGAAGGTCGAACAATCGTCGTTTGAATCGAAAGCAATCCAACGTCAGGCAGTTATCGAAAAAGAGACCGCCGAGCGGAAGCTGGAACGTACTAAGCGTACCTACGACCAGCGCCGGCGTAAGTATGTAACTCAAATCAGACGTTACGAAGAAAATGTGCGACGCCTTGAAAAGGAGCGCGACCTCTACAGCGAGCTTATCAGGCAGCTTCAGGTAAGAGCAACATCCAACGGAATGGTGGTTTACACCAAAGGATGGGACGGAAATAAAATAAAGACCGGTAGTATGGTTACTCTTTGGAATCCGGTTTTGCTATCGTTGCCCGATTTGTCAACGCTAATGTCGGAGACATATATCAGGGAGGTCGATTTTGCTAAAGTTAAAATAGGACAGAAAGTGCGAATCAAAATTGATGCCTTTCCGGGTAAAGAGTATAATGGCGAGATTAAAGAGATTGCAAATGTGGGACAAACCATTCCCGGTGAGCAACAGATTGGTTTTAAGACTCTTATAAAAGTCGATCCAAACAACGATCTGTTGCTTCCATCAATGACGACCTCAAATGCCATTATTCTGAAATCGTGGCCCGACGCTATTATAATTCCGCGCAAGGCACTTTTTCGCGAAGAGAACAAAAATATTGTGTACCGACAATCGTTCTTGGGAATAGAAAAGGTGGAGGTTGAGATTGAGCAGGAAAACGAACAGCAGATAATGATTAAACCGGGAGTACTGAAAGTAAATAATAAAATTCTTACCGAACTTCCTCAATCTTGATGGATGGTAATGGTTTGTTATTGTGATAGATAGTAAAAAGTGGTTTTACTTTTCGTAACTTGAAAAAAGAATCGTAACTTTCAGTCCCATAAAAGGGTGAATGACATGAGTCTTTCGCTTAAGCATAATCAAATCTAACATCATGTCAAATAGGTTAATAGGAATGGTGGCCGACCACGCCGGCTACGAGATGAAGGAGTATCTTAAAGCAGAACTTGTAGCCAAGGGCTACCGGGTGAAGGACTTCGGAACTTACTCGGAAGAGAGTTGCGACTATCCCGACTTTGCCCACCAACTGGGGAGTGCCGTGGATAAGGGTGAAATACCGGTGGCTTTTGCCTTCTGCGGAAGCGGTAACGGCATAAATATGACGCTCAATAAACACCGGAATGTGCGGTCGGCCTACTGCTGGAATGAAGATATAACACGTTTGGCACGGGAACATAACGATGCAAACATCTGTGCCATGCCTGCCCGTTTCCTTGAAAAAGAGCAGGTGAGCCGTTTTGCCGAAATTTTCCTGGCTACAGCCTTCGAAGGCGGACGACATCAGCGCAGGGTTGAAAAAATAAGTAACTACTGATAATTTGCTATAATGACTTCTCAAAAAGACATAACAATGATGGCTGCCGACAATATCAGAATTTTGTCGGCTGCAATGGTTGAAAAAGCCAAGTCGGGTCACCCGGGCGGTGCTATGGGCGGTGCCGATTTTACCAATATTCTCTATGGTGAGTTTCTGAATTACGATCCGGAGAATACTGAGTGCCGCTACCGCGACCGTTTCTTCCTCGATCCGGGTCACATGTCACCAATGCTGTATAGTGTGCTTACCATGGCTGGTTTCTTCACCATCGACGATCTTAAGCAGTTCCGTCAGTGGGGAAGCATCACTCCGGGGCACCCCGAGCTCGACCTTGCCCATGGTGTTGAAAACACATCAGGACCACTTGGCCAGGGACATACGATGGCCGTAGGGGCTGCAATTGCCGAGCGTTTCCTTGTGGCACGCTTTGGCGAGTGGATGAGCCATAAAACCTATGCATTTATCTCAGATGGTGGTATCCAGGAGGAGATAAGCCAGGGAGCAGGCCGTATTGCCGGTCACCTTGGTCTGCATAACCTGATAATGTATTACGACAGCAACAACGTGCAGCTTTCAACCGAAGTAAATGAGGTAACAAGCGAGGATGTTGCAAAAAAATATGAGTCGTGGGGCTGGAACGTAATCTCAATCGACGGTCACAATGCCGGAGAGATACGTGCTGCAATGCGTAAGGCCCAGGCATCGACTGATAAGCCAACTCTTATCATTGGCCGAACTGTAATGGGTAAAGGTGCTGTTGATGCCAATGGTGGCAGCTTTGAGCATAAGGTTTCCACACACGGTCAGCCGCTTAGTGCAGCGGGTGCTTCATTCGAAAAGACAATCGAAAATCTTGGCGGAAATCCTGCCGATCCGTTTGTTATTTTCGATGAGGTTAAAAGCCTTTATGCCAGCCGTAAGGAAGAGCTTAAAAAATGGGCTGCCGCTAAAAAAGAGGAGGCCGGAAAATGGGCTGCTGCTAATCCTGAACTATCTGCAAAACTTGAGTCTTTCTATTCGGGCAAGGCACCTCAGATTGATTATGCCGTCATTGAGCAGAAGCCAAACCAGGCTACACGTGCTGCTTCAGCCACAATGCTTAGCGTGTTTGCAACCGAACTTGACAATATGATAGTGTCGTCGGCCGACCTTGCCAACTCCGACAAAACCGATGGTTTCCTCAAAAAGAAAAAACCGCTTGTTAAAGGTGATTTCTCGGGAGGATTCCTGCATGCAGGAGTAAGTGAGCTTACCATGGCATCGCTGATGAATGGTATTGCGCTTCATGGTGGCGTGGTGGCTGCCTGCGGTACTTTCTTCGTGTTCAGCGACTATATGAAGCCTGCCATCCGTCTTGCTGCCCTTATGCAGCTGCCGGTAAAATATATCTGGACTCACGATGCATTCCGTGTGGGAGAGGATGGACCTACACACCAGCCTGTTGAGCAGGAGGCACAGATAAGGCTGATGGAAAAACTGAAAAACCACAGCGGCAAAAACTCAATGCTTGTGCTTCGCCCAGCCGATGTGGCCGAGACTACCGTTGCATGGAAAATGGCAATGGAAAATACTTCAACTCCTACAGGGCTGATTCTGAGTCGTCAGAATATAAATGACCTGCCAACCAAAGGAAACAGATATAGTGATGCTCTTGCTGCCGAAAAAGGTGCATACATTGTGAGCGACTGCACCGGCACGCCTGATGTGATTCTGCTTGCAAGCGGCTCCGAAGTATCTACACTAGTTGAGGGGGCTGCTCTGCTTGAAAAGGATGGGGTAAAAACACGAATCGTTTCTGTTCCTTCCAAGGATTGTTCCGCAACCAGAGTGCAGAGTATCAGAAAACCATTCTGCCTGCAGGCGTTCAGAAGTTCGGACTGACAGCAGGTCTTCCTGTAAACCTTCAGGGGCTTGTGGGTGCCGATGGTACTGTATTCGGACTGGAAAGCTTCGGCTGGTCGGCTCCCTATAAGGTACTTGACGAGAAGTTTGGCTTCACCGCACAAAATGTTTATAATCAGGTGAAAGAACTATTGAAATAAGTATAGTTTATAAATAAAAAATGAACGGGCTGCTCTTTGGGTGGTCCGTTTTTTTATAATTATACGCTAAAAATCATTGATTTAATAGATTAAAAAGGTGTATATTTATAGTCTTGTCGGAAAACGGCCGGAAATCTAACTCAAAAACTACATGATGAAAAAAAGAATCTCTCTTCTGATGCCGTTGTTGTGTCTTGTGATGACACTATCGGCTCAAAAAAACATCGATGCCATAATGCCGGTTCGCGGACTGTGTATCGAAGCTCCCCGTCAGAATCAGGTCGATGAATTTGCAGTTTTTATTAAAGAAGAACTGGTTCCAAGAAATGTTAACACTCTTATTCTTCGTGTTGACTGGAACTACCAGTATGTCAGTCACCCCGAACTGCGCGATGCTTCGGCACTTTCAAAAGCAGATGTGAAGAAACTTGTAGCTGCGTGTAAAGCCGGTAATATAAGGCTTATTCCGCAGATTAACCTGCTTGGTCATCAGTCGTGGGCCGGTACAACTCACAATCTGTTAAGGGTATATCCGCAGTTTGATGAAACTCCTCATGTTAAAATGCCCGAAAAGCATGTGTGGCCCAATCCCGACGGGCTCTATTGCAAAAGCTACTGTCCGCTTCATCCCGATGTTCATCAGATAGTGTTTGCTCTGGTAGATGAGATTTGCGAGGTGTTTGAGGCCGATGCCTTTCATGCCGGGCTGGATGAGGTCTTCTATATTGGTGATGATAACTGCCTCCGTTGTCAGGGACTTGATAAGGCCGAACTTTTTGCAGGTGAGGTAAGGAAGATAAGAGACCACCTTGCTTCCAAAAGTCGCCAGCTATGGATGTGGGGCGACAGGCTGCTCGACGGACGTGCCACAGGCTACGGAATGTGGGAGGCAAGCTACAACAATACCCACAGGGCAATAGATATGATACCAAAGGATGTTATGATATGCGACTGGCACTACGAGCGACCCGATAAATCGGCGGTTTACTTTGCGATGAAAGGCTTTAATGTGGCCACATGCCCGTGGACCAATACTGAAGTGGCTGTTGTTCAGGCTGATGATATGGCAAATTTCCGCCGTGATGCCACTCCCGAAATGAAGGAGCGTTTCCGTGGTATGATACATACTGTATGGTCGGATGCCGGAACATTTATGGGTGAGTGTCGCGGTGCAAAATCGGGTATTATGCCTGTAGGCTTCAGTCAGTGGAACTGTTTTGATGCTATGTTTAAGCATATCAGTAGTTTATGTGAAATTAACAAACCAATAAACCAATAATCTCATGAGGAAATTATTCGCAATGGTTGTGCTGGCAGCATTATGTGTTCCGGCTATAACCTATGCCCAGATCGATCCAAAACTAAAGCAGGATATCATTAATACCGGATATCTGCACCGACCGCTACCGCTTGATTACTCAAAATCGCTGGAAACAGCCGGTCTGAAGAAGAAGGTTGTAGCCTCGCAGATGCTTGCCGATATGGAGAGTCTGAAAAAATTGTCGCATAAAGGAATCGGAGGTATTTCTCTGACCAATGAGCGCAGCATTTCCGGTAAACACAGTCTTCGGCTGTATGCACCATCCACCTATCCGCAGTTTCTCGACTGGGGAATCGGCTTTGGAACATCAATGGCTACCTATGATGTTGGTGGTGCCAACTGGGAGAAATTCAACAGAATACGGCTGTTTATCTATCCAAATTGTGAAGGTGCCCGGTCGATTTACCTTAACCTGATAGTTGAGAATGACGGTAAAATTAAGGTTCCAGACCCCTATGAGCGTGAAGGAATTCATGAGATAAACCTTATCAATGGCCAGTGGAACGAGTGTTATGTTGAGATGCCTGAACTGCCGCGCGATAAGGTTACCAAACTGTCGTTTGCCATCGAAGTGTTTGGTAAGGAGCGTACCATGGGCGACTCTCTTATCTTTGATATTGATGCTGTAACACTCGAGAATGTTGAAAATCCTGAAGTCGTAAGTGGTTGGCAACCTGCCGCTGACCGTATTATTCACTCTACCACAGGTTATGGCACCGAAAGTGTGAAAACAGCAATTACTAAAGTGAAAAATCACAATGGTAAGTTTCAACTTATAGATGAAACATCGTCGGGTGTTGTATATCAGGGTGATATAAGAAATGAAGATAGAGCTATTGGTTCTTTTCAAACCATTGACTTTACAGGTTTTAAGCGTGAAGGGCAGTATAGAATCAAGGTTGGTGAAGTGGTTACCGAACCGTTTTATATAAACCGTAATATATGGGAGAACTCAGCTTGGAGGGTTCTTAACTTCATTTTTGTTGAGCGTTGCGGTTATCCAGTGCCCGAAAAACACGGAGCCTGCCATGCCGACCTTAATGGTACATTCCGTGGAAAGACATTCTCACTTAACGGAGGTTGGCACGATGCCGCCGATATGTCGCAGCAGAGTCTGCAGTCGGGCGAAATTGCTTTTTCGCTCCTTGAGATGGCAAAAAAAGCTAAAGAGAATGGCAATGCCGATCTTTATAACCGTCTGATAGAAGAGGCGGAGTGGGGGATAGACTACATCCTTAAGATTCGTCTTGGTGACGGCTATCGTGCACAGACATGGGGCACCAACCTATGGACCGATGGTTATATCGGCACAAAAGATGACACCTCGGGCTGGAGGCCTGTGTCGGTTCATAACCGTGCATTTGAGAACTTTATGTTTGCCGGTATTGAGGCATTTGCTTCAATGACTCTTGAGAAGGATAAGATGCTTAAGGATAAATTACGCCGTGCAGCAATCGAGGATTTCGATTATGCGATGGCACGTTTCGATTCGCTGGGTTTCAACGATATAAGTTCCATAGGCGGTGGCGGCGACCATGCTGCAATGGCTTCCAACAGTCAGTATTCTGCCAATATATCGTATGCTGCAACCTTGCTGTATCAGCTTACCGGAAATAAATACTATGCCGGTAAAGCTGCCGAAGCCATTAAATATACCCTTGAGTGCCAGCGTACCAAACCGCTTGGAGACAAGGACGGGCTGTGCGGCTTTTTCTATCGTGATACCAACCGTAAATCGATTGTGCACTATACTCACCAGTCGCGCGACCATGCCTATATGCAGGCACTAACGGCACTTTGCCAGACCCAGCCCGACCATCCCGATTACAGTAAGTGGAAGGATGCAATTGTACTTCATGGTAATTACCTGAAAAAGATTATGCAGTATGTTAAGCCTTACGGAATGGTTCCCAGCGGTGTGTACCATATCGATGAGGTAAAGGATTCGGTAAACTTCTATAAGGTTCAGGTAGGTATTTTCCGCGGTGCTGAGA
The DNA here is from genome assembly GCA_039811485.1 of Marinilabiliaceae bacterium. Taxonomy (GTDB): domain Bacteria; phylum Bacteroidota; class Bacteroidia; order Bacteroidales; family Marinilabiliaceae; genus JAGPIS01. The sequence continues at coordinate 9,359 of JBDHYT010000061.1, forward strand.
AGGATTACAAAGAGCAGCTCCGCAATGGAGTGAAGCTTGATGATGAGCACTATCTGAAAGTTTTCCCTGTATGGTTCTCGTTCCGCGGAAATGCAGCAGTGCATCTTTCAACGGGCAAATCGGCTGCATTGATTGGTAAGTTCCTTAACGATAAAGAGCTGATGAATATTGCAGAAGAGCAGTTGTTCTGGATTGTGGGTAAAAATCCGTTCGGACAGTCGTATATATGGGGTGAAGGCAGCAACTATCCGCAGCTCTACACCGCACTGCCCGGCGAAACGGTGGGCGGAATACCGGTTGGTATGCAGTCGCGTTTCAATGCCGATACCCCTTACTGGCCGCAGTTTAACACAGCCACATACAAGGAGTTGTGGGGTGCACCAGCAGCCCGCTGGTTGATGCTGATTTCGGAGTTTTAATGTTGAAATAATAAGGTTGCAAATGCAAAAATCCCGCAGAAATTACTCTCTGCGGGATTCTTGTTTTATATAGTAATTAAAAAGTTATTCGAGTACTATAACCTCTTTGGCAATAAGTCGTCCATCTTCAAGAATCTCTTCGCTGAATTCAACCTTATCGCCAACTTCAAGGTCGTTGAAGTCGTAGTCGAGAAGGTTGGAATGGAAAAAGAACACATCTTTTGTTGTTCCGTATATAAATCCGAAACCATCTTTCAGTGCTTTGATGGTACTCTGTTTGCGACCGTTTGAGGCAATGCTGAGGCCTTGTGGCGGTATTGAACTCTTGGATTGATTCTCAATGTTATCGCCCGATTTCTGTTTCGAGAATATTCTTTCTGATGAGCGTGGAACAAACAGATTGTTGATGAGCGGTTCGTTTTTCTTTACCCTGTTGTCGATAATCTCGTGCATGGCAATAGGGTAAGTAACCTCTTCGAGCAACTCCTGCGATGTGCGGGTTGT
>JBDHYT010000062.1:0-10259 GCA_039811485.1 Marinilabiliaceae bacterium
CAGCCAGAAGCCAATAGCTGATAGCCAGTAGCCAGCAGCCAATAGCCAGCAGCCAGCAGCCAGCAGCCAGCAGCCAATAGCCAGCAGCCAATAGCCAGCAGCCAATAGCCAATAGCCAATAGCTGATAGCCAACAGCCAGCAGCCAATAGCTCATAGCCAGCAGCCAATAGCCAATAGCCAGAAGCTAATAGCTGATAGCCAATAGCCAATAGCCAGAAGCCAATAGCCAGAAGCCAGCAGCCAATAGCCAATAGCCAGTAGCCAGTAGCCAATCGTTTAAAGAATTTAATAACATTTATTAGTGAATAGGTTTCATAGAGTTAAGTTTATATTTTTACTTTTTATTTGCTTTTCATTTGGTGCAAAGGCATCGTCGTTAGGTGATTCGCTTTCGGTTAGTGCCGAGTGGGTGGGAGTTGCTGCCACCAAATCGCTTCAGCCTTTGTGGCAATATGCCAATAAATGGGGTGTTTTTTCGCCATTCGAGAAGAGTGAGAGTGTGGCTCTGGTGACGGGGCATTACAGGTTTGTGTCCCACAGGCATTTTAGCTTGTCGGCCGGAGTTGGTGCTGTTGTCAAAAACTTAGGTGATGATAGTTTTCTGCATCAGGGGTATGTGAGCGGCCGCATCATGAAGGTTGATTTTGAAGCCGGCATGAGAAGCTTTTCTCCTGTGTCGGTCGATGACAGACTCACCACCGGTAACTTTCTCATGTCGTCGAATGCGCGACCTGTTCCCCGTGTTGGAGCCGGATTTTTCGATTATGTTACACTTCCCTACACGGGTGGTTATATTTCTGTAAAGGGAGCTATGTATATGGGTTGGCCTTTGAATGACGATAATCCCAAGAGTACCAGAGATGTGTGGCTGCACGAGAAGTTTGCCTACGTCCGATGGGAGCGCAATGGATTTAAGCCTTATGCGGGTCTTATACATAGTGCCATGTTTGGTGGCATAGCACCCGATGGAAGTAAGATTGCGAAAGATTTTTGGGCTACATTTCGTGCTGCAGGCTCATCTAAGTTAGGAGGAGGTGAGGAGACCAATGCTGCCGGTGCCCACATGGGGCTTTGGGATTTCGGCCTCGATTATTCTGATGAAGGACGAATAATGAAGTTTTACTGCATGAAACCGTTTGCCGATGCGTCGGGTATGAGGCTCATCAATGGGCGGAATCTCGATCATGTGCTTGGGTTTTATTATAAGTCAAAAACAAAGAGACCGATATCGGCCTTCAGCTTTGAATGGGTGAAAACCGATTATCAGTGTGGCTCAGGCCTTGCCGACCCGCTCGATCCGGAGGAGAATAGAGGTATATGGCCTGGCGAGATTACCGAGAGTAACTTCAGGGAGTGGATGGCACGGCGTTTCCCGGAGGTAAACACCGAAGGGTGGGAGCGAAAGACGGTTTATAAATATCTGAAGCATCTATGGAATTTTGGCCAGCCCTTTGGAGGTCGCGATACATATATGAACAACGGTATGTACTATCAGGGCTGGGCGCATAAAGGTCTTTCGACTGGAACCCCGCTTATGCATACTGCCGAAATGGCAGCAATATACGCTCCGCAGTGGAAGTCCAATAACGATATGGCTTTCGTCAACAACCGCGTGGTGGCACTTCATCTTGGGTCGAAGGGTTATGTCAATAACCATCTCTTGTGGAGAGTGAAATATACCTGTTCGTGGAATAGGGGTAGTTATCCCGAGGAGTACCTCAACCATTACAGCTGGACACCCACACCCGGGTATCTTTTTAATAGAGCTCTTATTCAGCACTATACGATGGTTGGAGCAGAGCAAGCCATTGGAATGCAAAAAAAAGTTAATATTTTTACATCCTTAGCATACGATTTTGGCTCACTGTACCGTTCTTTTGGTGGACAGTTGGGAATCAGATATAATTTTGAGTTGTAGTATAGTCATTTTGTGTAAATTGTAATATCAGTATTATGCTCAAAGAGAGAGAGAGCTACGTGAAAAACTTCATGGGATTTCTGGATGTGTGGATGGCCTGGATGGCTTTTCATATCACATTATCAGCTATTTACAATCGTATTGTTTTCTTTGTGAATACCGATGTTTTGCTTTCCAATGTCTTTATATTGCTGATTTGGTACGGGCTTTCCAAATTTTTCAGGCTTAATGAAGTTTACCGGAGCAGGCCAATGAGCGTTATCCTTTATAACTGTCTTCTGCAAGGAGCCGTGGGTGTTACTGTCCTGTCGTTGCTGCTTGTGATGTTCAACCTCTACTATCCGGGTATTAAGGTGATGTCGGTCTTTGCCCTTATGAGCGTTGTCTTCTGCTTTATCACCAAGATGATTATCTATAAAGTGTTGAAATTCTTTCGCCGCAAAGGTCTCAATACTCGCAATATTCTGTTTGTAGGCGACTCAACCGGCATACCGCTGCTGAAACAGATACATAAACATTACGAATGGGGTTATAAAGTGGTGGGTGTTGTTGGCGATGAGAAGGTTAAGGCCAAATTTAATGGTGTTTATCCATTTTTCGACCGTAGTGATATAGACACACTGCTAACCGGGAAAACCATCGATGAGCTTGTGTATGCCTGCGAATACGACAGCGTTAAGGAGGTGCAGCAATATATGGAAAGTTGTCGCGAGGTAGGTGTCACATTTAGGTTATACTCTCCTTTTATGAATATGATAACTGCTAATACCCACATTCATTATTTTGATACTCAAGCTGTTCTTACTATCTCCAATACTCCCGACGATTTCCTTAAGATGCTCACCAAACGCTCATTCGATGTTATGATGTCGGGTCTGGCGATTCTTGCACTGTCGCCGGTCTATTTAGGCATAGCCATTCTAATTAAACTTGGCAGCAAAGGACCAGTCTTCTTCTCGCAAAAAAGGGTAGGCCTGCGTGGCAGGATGTTCAATGTGCATAAGTTCCGTACCATGGTGGTGAATGCCGAAGCGTTGAAAAAAGAGCTGATGAAACATAACGAGATGGATGGCCCTGTGTTTAAGATGGCCGACGATCCGCGCATTACCAAGGTTGGTAAGTTTCTTCGACGTACCAGCCTCGATGAATTGCCTCAATTCTTTAATGTGCTGGTAGGCGATATGTCCATAGTGGGGCCACGTCCTCCGGTGCCCGGCGAGGTGGCACAGTACGAACGATGGCAGGTGCGGAGATTATCGATGTGTCCCGGTATTACGTGCCTGTGGCAGATTGCACCAAGCCGCAACGACATCAGCTTTGATGAGTGGATGAAGATGGATATGGAGTATATCGATAACTGGTCGTTGAGGCTCGATTTTGTTATCATACTAAAGACAATACGCACAGTTTTGAGGGCAGATGGGAAATAATGTCGCTGCTTTGGTTATTTTTGCATTCTAACAGAGTGATGCTGATGAACAGAAACAACTTATTTACAGCCGGCTTTTTTTTCTTGCTGATTATTATTACGGCCATGTCGTGTTCCAACCAGCCTTCGGTTCCGCGTGGTTTCCCAAAGGAAAAGGAGATGGCCTCAATACTGGCCGACCTCTATCTGGCGGAGGCTACAATGAATTCGTACCCGTATAGTTACCGTGAGAATCTCGATTCAAAATCGCCTGCTTTTTATAAGTATGTACTCGAAAAACATAACCTCTCAAAAGAGCAGTTCGACACCATTTTTGCCTGGTACACTGCGCAACCTTATTTATATTCAAAGGTTTACGACAGGGTGATTTCGATACTTGGCACCAGGGAGGCAGAGCTTAAGAATGCACTTCTGAAGGAGGACTCATTGCAGAAAATATCACAGGAGAACGAGCGGTTAAGAATGGAGAGGGATAACCTTTGGAATGGTGCTATGGTTGTGAACCTGCCTAAGAGGGATACTGTTTCTACCGTTGTGTCGTTCAGTGCAAGTCTCGATTCGGTGAAAGGCGGAGTGCTGAAGCTCGAAGCCCGTTACAGGTTTGGCAAAGAGAATCAGATTAGTAGTGCCGCAATGCTGATGATGGTATGCTACTCCGATTCAACCCGCGACACCGCCCGTTATCATCTCGACAGATCCTTCAATTCAAAGATGAATCTGTTGGTATTAAAACTATCCGACTCGTTAAAAGCCGTTTCTGTAAAAGGCTCACTGCTTGAATACGATACGCTTAAAAAGGTTTCGGTAGAGATAAACGATATCAAACTAAGTTATCAGCCGGCCGATATGCCCCACAGTCTTAAGATGATGACCATTGAGGATAGGTAACTGCCGGTTTTGTATAGTCATAATAATATCTATGCCATGAGCCGTTTTGCATCACACTTTTATCTGAGGGAGGATGGCCGTTTGGGCTCATTCCCTGTTGTGGAGTGCGATGACGACGGCACAATAGCAACTGTTACCGAATTTGGCTCAACGTTTACCGAGAGTGCAGGTGTTTCTTTCTTTGGAGGGATTATGATTCCCGGGTTCATTGCATACATTAAGCACGATACCACTTTTGATGCCGGCTTGGTGCGGCGTTTAAATATTAATGGCTTTCTGAGGTTTGCCTATGGCGGGAGTTCAGATATACTAAGCGACGACGTTGTACAATCTGTTGATTATGATGGTGATGCTCCGATGGAGAGTGTAATTCCGCGTTTTTCGGGGAAGAGCGAACTTGAACGCTGCCTTATGGAGCTTACCTCCCTGCGTGTTGCCGGGTTAAATATAGTTCGGCCGTGGGGAGTGCTTAAACCGGGATACCGGCCGGGCATTATCGTTATGGAAGGAGTTAATCTTCGCACCTTTGAATGGTCGCCTTCCATCCGTTTTAGGATTTTGGTGCGGTGATTATTTTAATTAACTGAAAGTATCAATCTCAAATTGTGGACTACAAAGCACTGTTAGATACGGCAATATTGGCATCCATCAAAGGTGGACGCGAGATTATGAAGGTCTATCTTAATGATGAGCGTGGCGTACGAATGAAAATTGACGATACGCCCGTAACCGAGGCCGATATAGAGAGCAACCGTGCAATAGAGTCGCTTCTCTCACCCACAGGTATTCCCATTCTTAGCGAAGAGAGCCTCCATGAGGATTATGACGTGCGCAGTCGCTGGAGGCAGTTGTGGCTTGTCGATCCGCTCGATGGCACCAAGGAGTTCATTAAGCGTAATGGTCAGTTTACCGTCAATATTGCTTTGGTTGAAGATGGCCGGCCAACAATAGGCGTTTCGTTTGTGCCAGCTGCCGGGATTCTTTATTGTGGTTTTGATGACTGGTCGAAAAAGTATCAGTATGCCGGTTGGCAGGATGCAGCAGATGAGGATTTTATGAGTCTATCCGCCGCAGTAGATCTTCCGGTTTACAATCCTATACCGCCCACCGTGCTGGTGAGCAGCAGCCATAAGTCGTCTGCAACCAACAGTTACATCGAACAGTTAAGGGTGATATATCCCGACTTGAGAGTCGAAAATGTGGGCAGTAGTCTCAAAATGTGCTTGTTGGCCGAAGGATATGCCAATTTCTATCCCCGTAAAGGTATCACCATGGAGTGGGACACCGCTGCCGGTGAGGTTATTCTAAGAAATGCCGGCGGCACCATAGTTAAGATGGACGACAAGAGTGCACTCGGCTATAATAAACCCAATCTGCAAAATCCAGATTTCATTGCCTTATCGAAAGATTACAGCGGATTGGCCGATGAGCCAATTTTAAAGTGACTTTTATCAGATAAATGTCCTTTTTGATTTGGCAATTAATGGGATGAACATTAATTTTGGGATGACTTTTTAGAAGAGGGTCAGTCAATTCCTATTTAGAAACGATTTATCTGATATTATATTCAAAAACCATTAAAAGAGTTAGTCATGGCTTCAATTGACAGTTATAGCTTTAAAGGGAAAAAAGCAATTATCCGCGTTGACTTCAACGTGCCGCTCGACAAACAGACATTTGCAGTAACCGATGATACACGTATCAGAGGTGCTCTTCCTACCATCAAGAAAGTACTTGCCGATGGCGGTTCAGTTATCCTTATGTCGCACCTTGGACGTCCAAATGGTGTGGTTCAGGAGAAATACTCCATGAAACATATTCTTTCGACTGTTGAGAAAAACATAGGTGTTCCGGTTAAATTTGCCGGTCTTGCCAACTCGGCAGAAGCAAAAGCAATGGCCGCAGCCCTTAAACCGGGTGAAGTTATGATGCTCGACAACCTTCGCTACCACGAAGAGGAAGAGGGTAAGGCTTACCATCTGCCTGAGGATGCTACCGAGGAGCAGAAAAAAGAGGGAAAAGCAAAAGTGAAAGAGAGTCAGAAGGAGTTTGTTAAGCACCTGGCATCAATGGCCGACTGCTATGTTAACGACGCATTCGGAACAGCCCACCGTGCACACGCCTCTACTGCACTTATTGCCGACCTGTTCCCAGGCAACAGCATGTTCGGCTATCTTATTGAGGCTGAACTAAAAGCTATGGATACAGTTCTTCTTTCGGCTCAAAAACCATTTACGGCAGTGATGGGTGGTGCTAAGGTGTCGGACAAAATCCTTATCATCGAAAACCTGCTCGACCGTGTAGATAATCTGATTATCGGTGGCGGTATGACATATACATTTGTTAAGGCTCAAGGCGGACATATCGGTAAGTCGCTTTGCGAAGATGATAAGCTTGACCTCGCTCTTGAAATACTTAACAAGGCTAAAGCCAAAGGAGTAAAAGTATATATTCCTGTTGACGCTGTTAACGCCGATGCATTCGACGCTAATGCCAACACCAACATATCGAAAACCAACGAGACTCCCGACGGCTGGATGGGGCTTGATATTGCTGATGAGGCCATTAAGACTTTCAGTGATGTTATTGCAGCATCAAAAACAGTACTTTGGAACGGCCCAATGGGTGTTTTCGAGATGGAGAAATTCTCAAAAGGTACTTCTGCCGTAGCCCAGGCCGTGGCAAAAGCTACTGCCAACGGTGCATTCACCCTTATTGGTGGTGGCGACTCGGTGGCTGCCATCAACAAAAACAAACTGGCCGACAAGGTTTCGTATGTTTCTACAGGTGGAGGTGCTATGCTTGAGTACATGGAAGGTAAAGAGCTTCCTGGTATCAAGGCTATCCGTAAATAAGTAGATAAACCAAATAAAAAAGCCTGCCGTTGATTAACTGCAGGCTTTTTTAGTTTATATTAGATGTGGATTTCAAAAACTGAAAATCCAATGGTAATAAAAATATTGAGATGATTTCATTTGTTTATTCGTTGGGGATTTTCCTGTATCGTATTGCTATAATGGTTGTTGCGCCATTTAATACAAAGGCCCGGCTGCTTCAGCGCGGACGGCGCGATGTGTGGCGTGAGCTCAGCCGGTATATCAACAGTTCGCAAAGTATATGGATTCATGCTGCTTCGCTGGGTGAGTTTGAGCAGGGAAGGCCATTGATTGAGGCCATCAGGGCTAAATATCCAAACCGCCGGATTGTGCTAACATTCTTCTCGCCATCGGGCTACGAGATACGCAAAAACTATCCCCTGGTTGACCTGGTGTGTTATATGCCAGCCGACACATATTTCAATGCACGACGTTTTATCCGTCTGCTTAACCCCGAGATGGCATTTTTTATTAAGTACGAATTCTGGCATTTCTACCTTCACGCACTGAAGCGCAGCAATATTCCGGTTTATGGCGTGTCGGTGATTTTCCGTAAAGACCAGCCATTCTTTAAACCTTGGGGACGTTGGTTTCGAAGGATGCTTGACTGCTATACCCACTTCTATGTTCAGGATGCGGCATCGGCAGGGCTGCTTAAGGAGGCGGGCTATAACAACTATACCGTGGCCGGCGATACCCGGTTCGACAGGGTAACCAAGATTGCAGCCTCATCGCCAAACGACAGTTTGGTGGAGCGGTTTGCTGCCGGAGCCCGCGTCATTGTGGCCGGAAGCTCGTGGGAACCCGACGAATCGCTGCTTATCGATTATATTAATAGCGCGCCCGATAATGTGAAACTTATTATTGTGCCGCATGAGATAGGCCAGGAGCATATCAACCAGATTATTGCCAGGCTCAAGGTGCCCTATCTGCTCTATAAAAACCAGCTCCCCGACATGAAGGTGTATAAGGTGTTGATAGTTAACACTATCGGTCTTTTGTCGGCAATATATAAATATGGCGAAATAGCCTATATTGGTGGAGGATTTGGCAAAGGTATCCACAATACCCTTGAGGCAGCAACCTACGGAATGCCTGTTTTGTGGGGGCCAAATTACCGTAAGTTCAATGAAGCACACCAGCTTATTGAGCGTGGTGCCGGCTTTGTGGTGACCAATCAGAGTGATTTGGATTCGACGCTCACATCGCTTTTGAACGACGACAATAAACGCAATATGGCAGGTGAGGCAGCCAAACAATATGTAAACAGTATGTGTGGAGCCACCGATAAAATTATGGCCGACCTCTTCGGATGACGGTTTAAACATCAAAAATTGAAAAGCTTCGTTTTAACGGAGCTTTTTTTGTTTATTGATGATTCCAATTTTTGGAAAACCTTGTTTTTTGATCCCGGAAACAGGGGGTGAAGATGGTAAAAAATATCCGATGCGCCGTAATAATCATGCTGTTCCAATATTTGTAATATTTACAAATTTAAAAAGCTAAATTTTCCAAAATGGATAACTTTTGTGATTTTTCAAAAACATATATTCTTGTATATGAGTGTTGTAGATATTTGTTTTGGATAACTTTTGATGGATGTTGATAAAATTAGTTTGACAAAAAGAGTAATTGAATTATCTTAGTGTTGTCAAAAAAAGAGATGAATAGAATATCTAAACCCTAAATAATCAATAAGAAAACTACTCAAGAGTCATGTCAAAAGTCGAAACCCTATCAGAACCTCTTGCTATGAGAAAATCCTACAGCCATGAGGACGCATTTAATGCAGCACTAAACTATTTCGAAGGCGATGAGCTGGCCGCCCGTGTATGGGTGAGCAAGTATGCGCTAAAAGATTCGGATGGCAATATATATGAGCAGTCGCCCGACGATATGCACTGGCGTCTGGCGCGTGAGATTGCCCGAATTGAGCAACGCTATCCTCAGCCAATGAGTGAAACAGAAATTTACGAGCTTTTTGCACGTTTCAAATATATTGTACCCCAGGGAGGGCCAATGACAGGTATCGGCAACGACTTTCAGGTTGCATCGTTATCCAACTGCTTCGTTATCGGCAACGAAGGCAACTCCGACTCCTATGGAGGCATAATGAAGATAGACCAGGAGCAGGTTCAGCTGATGAAACGGCGCGGTGGTGTGGGACACGACCTGTCGCATATTCGTCCCAAGGGATCGCCTGTAAAAAACTCGGCACTCACATCCACCGGCATTGTGCCATTTATGGAGCGTTACAGCAACTCAACACGGGAAGTTGCCCAGGATGGACGCCGTGGAGCACTTATGCTCAGCGTATCGATAAAACACCCCGACTCCGAGAAGTTTATCGATGCCAAGCTGGAGCAGGGAAAGATAACCGGAGCCAACGTATCGGTTAAGATTGACGATGAGTTTATGCAGGCTGTTGTCGATGAACGTCAGTATGTGCAGCAGTATCCTATTAATTCCGATAATCCTGTGTATAAGCACGAGACCAATGCTGCCGAGCTATGGGGCAAGATTGTGCATAATGCGTGGAAATCGGCAGAGCCGGGTATCCTGTTCTGGGACACTATTATACGCGAATCGGTGCCCGACTGCTATGCCGATTTAGGCTACCGTACCGTGTCAACCAATCCGTGTGGTGAGATACCGCTATGTCCCTACGACAGCTGCCGCCTTATTGCCATCAATCTCTACGAGTATGTTGACAATCCGTTTACTGCCAAGGCATCATTTAACATGGATCTGTTTAAGAAACATGCCGGTTATGCACAGCGTATCATGGACGACATCATCGACCTTGAATTGGAGAAGATTGATGCTATCATAGCCAAGATTGATGCCGACCCCGAGAGTGAAGAGGTTAAGCTTGTGGAGCGGAACCTGTGGATGAACATCCGCAAGAAAGCCACCGAAGGACGCCGCACCGGCATTGGTACAACAGCCGAAGGCGATATGGTTGCTGCCATGGGGCTTCGCTATGGAACAGATAAGGCTACCGGGTTTTCGGTTGAGATACATAAGCAACTGGCTCTTGCCGCTTATAGGGCTTCGATAGAGCTGGCAGCACAGCGCGGTGCTTTCCCCATCTATAATTTCGATAAAGAGAAGAATAATCCGTTTATCAACCGTCTGTTTGAGGCC
>JBDHYT010000063.1:0-10123 GCA_039811485.1 Marinilabiliaceae bacterium
CCAAAACCATATTATAGTCAAAATCACTGGGTGGATATGACCGAAATGGCTGGGTGGGTATCACCGAAATATGCAGCCGGATACTAAACTGATTTTTTCTACAAGCAAGTAGCAGAACCGTTTATAGACGAGATAAAGCACAATATCGAGTTTACATATTTTGATATTCGCGACTATAAAAAATCATTATACAACACCAACAAAGAAGGTGACAACCAACTTATTACACTATTCAAATTACTATCGCCCGAACATCTTCTAAAACTGCCGTTTGCAAACGACAGTAATAGTCTCGACAAACGTTTTTACAGTGAATTACTGTATATAATAGAAAACACGTAAAATAACATTTACAAACCAACAGCTACTCGCGGGAGTTTATCTCGTCGCGAATTGCTGATGCTTTCTCGTAGTCCTCCTTTTCGATTGCTGTCTTCAACATCTGTTGCAACTCATCAAGTGAGTAACCGGAGTAACCGGTCTCTTTTTTACGGCTTCGCTTAGAGTTTTTGGTTTCCTCAATATTCTCAAAATCAATAACTATACCGGCCTTCTGGATAATATCCTCGTAGGTGTATATGGGCGAATTAAAGCGCAGTGCCAGAGCAACGGCATCACTGGTTCGCGAGTCAAGACGTATTATTTCGCCATTGTTTCGCTGACACACAAGTTCGGAGTAAAAAATGCCCTCTTCGAGCTTATACATAAGTACCTCAACAAGCGATACGCCGCATGCCTGTGCAAAACTGAGGAACAAATCGTGGGTAAGAGGCCGTGGCGGTGTCAATCCTTCAAGTTTAATGGCAATAGCCTGTGCTTCAACGCCACCAATTATAATAGGGATACGTCGGTCGCCCTCCTCCTCCGTCAAAATAAGAGCATAGGCTCCCGATTGAGTTTGACTGTAGGAGAGTCCCAAAATATTAAGTCGTACCTTTTTTCTGTCCATAAAAAAAACAAAAACTCTATTAAAGAATTGTCACCATCAAATGGTTTAACAAATATAAAATAACTTTCTATAAATTCACAGTTCAACCACCAATTAATCGACTAAAATCGATTGACATCAAAAATACATCGCCACGCAACATCTGTCGGTTCGACGCGGCATACATTTTTTTTGATAAAATAACTTGTTTGATATGATTGATTTTTATACTTTTGCACTCCATTGAATCCTGCGGGGTAAGGTCAAGAGTCCTGAATGAGAATATTCGGGTCCACCTCCTGGAAAAAACAAATAACAAATACGTAATATGTACGCTATTGTTGACATTGCTGGACAGCAGTTTAAAGTAGAGAAAGAGAGAAAAATTTTCGTGCATCGTCTTGATGCAAATGAAGGTGAGACCGTTGAATTCGAGAAAGTGCTATTGCTCGACAACAACGGCAGTGTGACTATCGGTGCTCCTACCATTGGTGGTGCAAAGGTAACCGCTAAGGTACTGGCTCATGTTAAAGGTGAGAAAGTGATTGTTTTCAAGAAGAAGAGAAGAAAAACTTACCGCAAGAAAAACGGTCACCGTCAGTGTTTCACACAGATTCAGATTGAGAATATTTTAGGTTGATTATTTAAAAAAGATTAAATACCATGGCACACAAAAAAGGCGTCGGTAGTTCGAAGAACGGTAGAGAATCAGAAAGCAAACGTCTGGGCGTTAAGATTTATGGCGGTCAGCTTGCAAAATCAGGTAATATCATTGTAAGACAAAGAGGCACACAGCACCACGTAGGTCAGAATGTTGGAATTGGAAGAGACCACACTCTGTTTGCACTTATCGATGGTACAGTTGTATTCCAAAAGAAAAGGGATAACAGATCATACGTTTCCGTTATGCCTGTTTCTGCAGAATAACTCTCTGTTTTTTAACTTAAAATCTCCTGATTTTGTTACTTTCGTATCAAATTCAGGAGATTCTTATTTATAACATACCGAAAATATGCTTACACTCAAACTCATACAGGACAACAAAGAGTTTGTAATAGAACGTCTTAAAGTAAAACGTTTTGATGCAGGCCAGATTATCGAGAAGATAATCGAATCAGACAATAACCGCCGTGCCCTCCAGGTTGAGTCGGAGGCATTTCAGGCCGAGCTGAACACCATTTCAAAGTCGATAGGCCAGCTGATGCAGACCGGACAAGCCGACAAGGCAGCCGAAGCACGCAACCGCACCGGCGAACTGAAGGAAAACATCAGGTTGTCAACCCAAAAGTTGGAAGAGATTGAAGCTGAACTGCAAGCACTCCTTGTTCAGCTACCCAACCTGCCGCATCAGTCGGTACCACAGGGACGCGGTGCCGAAGACAACGAGATAGTGCGCATGGGCGGCCAGATGCCAAAACTTGAAAATGCCCTCCCCCACTGGGATTTGATTAAGAAATACGATATTATTGACTTTGAACTGGGCATCAAGATTACCGGAGCCGGATTCCCGGTGTATAAAGGCCAGGGAGCCAGACTGCAACGTGCGCTGATAAGCTTCTTTCTCGACGAAGCCACCAAAGCAGGCTACAACGAGATAATGCCGCCACTGGTGGTTAACGAAGATTCGGGGTTTGGCACTGGCCAGCTACCCGACAAAGAGGGACAGATGTACCATGCCACTGCCGACAATCTCTATCTTATCCCAACGGCTGAGGTGCCGGTAACCAACCTCTACCGCGATGTAATACTCAAAGCATCCGACTTCCCCGTGAAAAACTGCGCCTACTCGGCATGTTTCCGCCGCGAAGCCGGATCGTGGGGTAAAGAGGTGCGAGGCCTGAACCGCCTGCACCAATTCGACAAAGTTGAGATTGTACAACTATCGCATCCCGACAACTCTTATGAAGCATTGGAAGGAATGGTGGCTCACGTGCAGAACTTGGTCGAAAAGCTCGAACTACCCTGGCGTATCCTCCGCCTTTGTGGTGGCGACATGAGCTTCACATCGGCACTAACCTACGATTTTGAAGTATATTCGGCAGCCCAGGAGCGATGGCTTGAGGTAAGTTCGGTATCGAACTTCGAGTCGTTCCAGGCCAACAGACTAAAACTGCGTTTCAAAAACGACCAGGACAAGAAGACACAGCTAGCCCATACCCTCAACGGCAGCGCACTGGCATTGCCCCGGATTGTAGCAGCCATACTTGAGAATAACCAGACTCCACAAGGCATAAGGATTCCAAAAGTTTTGGTTCCTTACACCGGCTTTGAATATATCAAATAACACCACTTGCAGTCAACAAACGATTTATGTTTCTATACAATACAACATTCTCGGTTGAAGCAAGTGCAGTGGCACAATGGGAAAATTGGATGAAGAGGAACTACTTTCCTTCGCTGGCAAACCTGCTACCCGACGCCTCCTACAGGATATGGGAGATAATGCCTGCTGAGGAACAGCCCGAATCATCCACCTTTTCATGCCAATGGATATGCAATACTCCCGATGAGCTGGCAGTCATCAACAAATATTCGGCAGCACTGCTATCGAATCTATCAGGTTCGTTTGGCGATAAATGCTTATATTTCAGCACAATACTTCGAAAACCACAACAATTTTGAAGCAAGAGAGAATAATACTTGGAGTTGACCCGGGAACTACTGTAATGGGATATGGGCTGATAAGAACCGGCGGCAACGAAGCACAGGTAATTACCTTGGGTGTACTTGAGTTGAAGAAGTATGGCGACCATTACACTAAACTTCAGAAGATATTTGAAAGAATGATTCAGCTGGCCGACACTTATCACCCCGATGAGCTGGCCATTGAGGCTCCATTCTTTGGAAAAAACGTGCAGAGTATGCTCAAGCTGGGGCGTGCACAGGGTGTAGCAATGGCTGCGGCCCTTTCGCGCAATATTCCGGTTTTTGAGTATGCTCCATTACGGATAAAACAGGCAATTACAGGCCAGGGCAACGCCTCGAAGGAGCAGGTGGCATCGATGCTTCAGCACATGCTGAAATTTTCGGATATACCCCGCTATTTGGATGCAACAGATGGACTGGCGGCTGCATACTGCCATTTTTTGCAGAATCAGAGACTGCAAGCGATAGATGCACCTGTGAAAAGCTGGAAAGAGTTTATTCAGAAAAACCCAGGGAGGGTAAGATAAAATACCAATTAAGGTATGGATGACAGATGGAACCTACCATTAGTACTTTATAAATTCCTCCCTACGACACCAATGACAGATTTGCGCAAATCCTTAACTGCAAGGCAATTTTATGCTCAACTCTTTTTCAGGAATTTTAGGTTAAGATTTTTCGACCAAGTTCGAGTGAGCTCTGCTGAACGTTATTTCTTAGCTTTTCCAGATAGTTATCGGCACGAACGACACGAATTAACACAAAGAATATATGACATACAACTACAAGTCGTTCA
Organism: Marinilabiliaceae bacterium; assembly: GCA_039811485.1. Classification (GTDB taxonomy): domain Bacteria; phylum Bacteroidota; class Bacteroidia; order Bacteroidales; family Marinilabiliaceae; genus JAGPIS01. The sequence goes on from JBDHYT010000063.1 coordinate 4,371, forward strand.
TTTTCAATAAAAAACGCTTTCAAAAATTCGTATAATCTGCGAATAAATTACTTATTGGATACTCACCCTAAGTAAAAATGGTAAAGGTCATTGCATCCTAACGAATACAATGACCTTAATAAGATTACCCACCTTTTAACCTATGATTGTGCTTACAGCGGCAATGTTTGCTCACTGCTCAGTTGTGCATCAACCACAGTGATGGCAGTCATATTTACAATTTCACGCACCGAACAATGCATTTGCAAAACATTAATAGGCTTACGCATTCCCAGCAAAATAGGGCCAATTATATCTACTTTTCCTAATTCGTTCATCATTTTATAAGCGATGTTGCCAGAAGAAAGATTGGGAAAAATAATCGTATTAACATCTCTATTTCCCAATTTAGAAAATGGAAATAACTTCATACGTAGATCTTTATTAAAGGCATAATTAGCCTGCATCTCTCCATCAACAATTAAATCGGGATAATTTTCATGCAAAAAAGAAACCGCTTCCGAAGCACGAACGGTAGTTTCGTTACGAACAGATCCAAAGTTCGAATAACTGAGCATTGCAATAACCGGTTCTATATTGAATTTACGCACTTCTCGTGCAATCAACAGCGTTGTATCAGCCAATGTTTGAACTGCCGGCTCGAAATTGACGGTTGTATCGCCAAAGAAGTAAGGTCCATTCTTAGTCATGACGATGTACATTCCGGCAATATGATTTAAGCTATTGTTCACAGCCACAATTTGCAGCGCAGGACGAACGGTGTCAGGATATTTATTCGCATACCCGCCTAACATACCATCCACTTCGCCTGTTTCTACCATCATGGCACCAAAGTAGTTGCGGTCGGACATTAGATGAAGTGCCTCTTCAAAATTAACACCCTTGCGTTGACGTTTTTCAAAAAATAACTGGGCATAACGTTGCTTACGCTCCTTCTCAGAATAATCATTCATGTCAATAATAGGAAGTCCTTCGATTGACAAGTTATTGTCTGCAGCCACTTTCTCTATAGTTTCTCTACTTCCAAGCAATATAGGATGAGCCAGTTTCTCTTGTACCACAACCTGAATGGCTTTGAGCACACCATACTCCTCTGCATCGGCAAACAGAATCCGTTTAGGATTTTGTCGCGCCTTTTGATGCGCATCATTCACCAGTTGATTATACAATCCCATTCGGGTCATCAATTCCACTTTATAGGTATCCCAATCGGTAATAGCTTTGCGGGCTACCCCGGTTTCCATGGCAGCACGAGCTACGGCAGGGGCAACTTCTGTGATAAGGCGGGGGTCTAATGGCTTAGGAATGAAGTAATCACGTCCGTAGCTCAGATTTTTTATCTTATAGGCTGAACTTACATGTTCAGGAACATCTTGTTTAGCAAGATTGGCAATAGCATGAACGGCTGCAATTTTCATCTCCTCATTAATGGTTGTAGCCATCACATCCAGTGCACCACGAAAAATATAAGGAAATCCAAGCACATTATTAATCTGATTGGGGTAATCGCTTCGTCCGGTGGCAAATATAATATCTTTACGGGCCGCAATCGCTTCATCGTAAAGAATTTCGGGGGTTGGATTAGCCATGGCAAACACCAATGGATTAGCCGCCATGGTTCGAAGCATTTCCTGCGTCAACACACCGGGTGCCGACAAGCCCAGAAACACATCGGCACCGACCAATGCTTCGGCCAAAGTTTTTTTCTCATCCTGATGGGCAAATTGCCGCTTATAGGCATTCAAGTCGGTCCGCGATTTAGTAATCGCACCTTTTGTATCGCACATAATAAGATTCTCGGGTTTTACGCCCAAAGAGATATATAGTTGTGCACAACGAATCCCGGAAGCTCCGGCACCATTTACAACTACTTTAACTTCGGAAATTTTTTTGCCCGCCAATTCAAGTGCGTTCAACAAGCCGGCTCCCGATATTATTGCTGTTCCATGCTGATCATCATGAAATACCGGAATATCGAGTTCAGCCTTTAATCGATCTTCAATAACAAAACATTCTGGTGCTTTAATATCTTCAAGATTGATTCCTCCAAAGGTTGGAGAAATAACTTTAACAGCATCGATAAAACGATCGACATCCTTTGTATCAACCTCAATGTCAAACACATCTACATCAGCAAAAACCTTAAACAGCAAGCCCTTACCTTCCATTACTGGTTTCCCAGCAATGGCACCAATGTCGCCTAATCCCAAAACTGCTGTCCCGTTGGATATAACCGCCACAAGGTTGCATTTAGCGGTATATTTATATGCTAGTTCCGGATTGCCGGCAATCGCCAAGCAGGGATCTGCCACGCCCGGCGAGTAGGCCAACGACAAATCGTATTGCGTGCTGTAAGGTTTTGTTGGTACAACCTCTATTTTTCCGGGACGACCTCCAGAGTGATAATCAAGAGCTTCATTGCCTGATATTTTATCCATGACGTGTAAGTTATTAGTTTAATGATTTTTACCAACCTAAATATTATCAAATAAGTTAATATTTAAACGTACTATATTCAGTTGCTTTAAGCAAAAGACTAAGAAAAGAGGGTAGAAAAAAATGCATCCTCACTTCCAAAAGTACCCAAATGTCTTAGAACAAACAATGACATTTAAAAGGAACATCAAACGACTTAACATGTTATCGAATACATCTAACGCACCAAAACTTTTAATTATCATAACACAACAATAGCACAAATCCTGTTCATTTATAATCAATGCAACATACTCAATATTAAAGCAAAGAGGCAGGATGAAAACACCCTGCCTCTTTAACTTATAGCGATTAATAAACTATAAATTATCCCTGACAGCCTTAGCTATTGTTACAAATTCATCATTAGTAAGTTTCAGTTTGGGATTACTGAAATTAATATCCGCTTCGCTATTCATCGGCACAAGGTGTATATGGGCATGCGGCACCTCAAGCCCCAGTACTGCAACCCCTATTCGTTTGCACGGGATGGCTGCCTCAAGAGCCTTTGCCACTTTTTGTGAAAAAACCATCATCCCGGCCAGCAATTCTGAGTCGAGATCGAATAGATAGTCGGTCTCCTGTTTCGGAATGACCAGAGTGTGCCCCTTTGCCAGCGGATTGATATCCAAAAAGGCATAATAACGGTCGTCTTCGGCAATTTTGTATGATGGTATCTCTCCTTTTACAATCCTGGTGAATATTGTTGCCATAACTCAATAATTAAAATTATCAAAGACTGATTTCAACGATTTCAAACTTCACCAATCCCGATGGGACTTTAATTTCAACCTGGTCACCCACCTTTTTGCCAAGCAAACCCTGGGCTATTGGAGTGGTTACGGCTATCTTGCCTGCTTTTAGGTCGGCCTCTGTTTCGGGCACAAGAGTGTAGGCCATCTGATGGTTGTTCTTCAGGTTTTTGATGGTCACCTTGTTGAGTACCTGCACCTTGGATGTATCAATCTTTGTCTCGTCGATGATACGGCTATTGGCAATGGTATCTTTCAACTTGGCAATGCGCATCTCAAGAAGCCCCTGTGCTTCCTTGGCTGCATCGTACTCGGCATTTTCCGACAGGTCGCCCTTATCGCGCGCCTCGGCAATCTGCTTAGAGATATTGGGTCTTTCAATCGACTCAAGCTGCAGTAGATCCTCTTTTAGTTTCTTAAATCCTGCTTCGGTTATAAAATTAACTTGTGACATTTCTTTTCCTCCTAAAATTTAAGGTATATATAAAAAAATAAGAATCCCGCTTTTCCCAGGATCCTCTTAGACAAACGTACTAAGATTAAACGATTATTTAAATGATGTTTGTTAGGAAACTCCCTGTCAGTATTGAGGGCGTTTCATTATCTCGGAGTAGATGACCACCTTTTTCCAGTCCATATCCTCTATCTCCAGAATACTCTCAACCTCTTCTTCTACTACAATTTTAGAGTGAAGCTTTGTGGCTGTCGTAGTGGTCGCAGGTCGTTTTGCAACCGGCATCTGATGTATTACCGGGTTGCTCTTGAAACTAACCGGCGGACTGACCGGATTTGACTCCTTTTGTTGAAATATTTCGCGGACAGGATGGTCTTGTACCTCCTCATCCTCGTCATCGGGGATGAACGGCGGCACGTGGTGCTGCTCCTTCTTTTTCTTCACCACACTGAGAACCAGTGCAATGACGACAAAAAGAACATATAATAAGTCGCCGATACTATCCATTTTCTTTTTTCTATTTCGACTATAAATATAAAACGTAGAATCTTAAAAACAAAATTTAACGCACCATATATCTAAAACAATTACTATTTTTGACGAAACACCTATAGTTGTACACTTTCTGTCAATCAAAAAACCGAATTACAATGCTACGAATCATTTCGGTACTTTCTGCAATATTCATTCTTCTTGCAACGGCATGCAAGGACGAAAAAAACGATATTATTCCGAACGTACGTTTCAATGTATCTCTAAACCTTGACGACCCACGATATTCGGCCAATATTTTTGAAGTGTATTATGTGCCAAACTATGGCTATGCAGGGCTCAAAGGTGTGGTGGTTTACCGTTACGATAGAAACCGCTACCTGGCCTTCGACCTGGTTTGTCCCAACGAAGGCGACAAATTGGTAAAAGTAGTGCGCGACAAGGGTGCAGAGACCTACACATGTCCGCAATGCAAATCAAAATATCACATCAACGTGGAGTATGGCGTGGTGGAAGGCGTATCAAAATGGCCATTGAAGATGTACGACACTTCGTACGATGAGGCCACCAACCACCTGTTTATAAGAAACTAAATGCCGGATACCATTCAATAACAGCATCCGGCAACAGGTTACAATTCAGTTTTTCAATAAGATGACAAAGCTTTGCGCAGTTTCTCAAACCTCATCTCATAATCTTTCATCGACAGTCGGATGATCTCGTGTGCCTCTTCGGCGTTATAAACATGTGTGATTTCTGATGCCCTATCCTGTCCCGGCATATCTTTATAGGTAAGGAAATAGTGTTTCAGACGGCTGATAACCAGTTCGGGAAGTTGTGACACATCGCTTATGTCACCATACATCACATCACCTTTCAACACAGCAATAATCTTGTCGTCGGCAAAATCGCTGTCAATCATTCGCAATCCACCAATGGGAATAGCCTGGGCAATAATGTCGCCGTGCATAATATCTTTCTCTGTTAAAACGCAAATATCCAGAGGGTCACCATCACCTTTAATATCGGCGCGGCCGGTTTTATCGCTGCAATATTTGCCCACATGATCGCCACAGTAAGTCTGTGGTATAAAGCCATAGAGTGCAGGCACTACGTTGGAGTATTTCTGCGGCCTGTCGATACGCAAATAGCCACTTATTTTGTCTATTTCGTACTTGATGGTATCGGTGGGCACCACTTCAATAAAGGTTGTAACCTCGTTAGGCGCAGTGCTGCCAATGTCGATTCCATGCCATGGATGTGATTTATAGCGGAGTCCCATCAGTTTGCCAATAGGATCCATCAGACTGTTAGATGACATATAGTATAGATTTTTTTTCATTAAACATTTATATGCAAATATCCGATAATATTATTTCTTGTCAAAGCAGAAACCATATTATCATGTGCCCCATGTGTCGCGGTCGAGGCTTCGGTACTGTATCGCTTCTGCAATATGATGCGACATCACCTTATCGCTCTCTTCGAGGTCGGCAATAGTACGCGACACTTTCAGTATCCTGTCGTAGGCACGAGCCGAAAGGCCAAGCTTCTCCATAGCCATCTTAAGAATCTGTCGA
>JBDHYT010000064.1:0-10116 GCA_039811485.1 Marinilabiliaceae bacterium
GACTACGTGATTGCCTGTGTGGGCGGTGGAAGTAATGCTGCCGGGTCGTTCTATAATTTTCTGGATGACAAAACTGTGAAACTAATTGCTGTAGAGGCATCCGGCATGGGACTGACGAGCCACGAGACAGCCGCCACCATAGCTTGCGGAACACCGGGCATAATACATGGCAGCCGCACCTTCCTGCTGCAGGACAGCGACGGTCAGATTACCGAACCATACTCAATATCTGCCGGTCTTGACTACCCCGGCATCGGGCCGCTGCACTCACACCTGCATCAGTCGGGGCGCACCACATTCCTATCTGCCACCGACAATGAAGCACTTCAGGCCGCCATGGAACTTACGCGCAATGAAGGTATTATCCCTGCCCTTGAAAGCGCACACGCACTTGCTGCATTGCCCAAACTGAAATTCAAAAAGGATGACAACGTAATCGTAACCATCTCAGGGCGAGGCGACAAGGATATGGCAACCTACATGAACCGTTTCGGACTAACACAATAAAACCAACTGATAATGAACCGCATAACATCACTTTTAAAGAGTAAAAAAAATATACTTTCGATATATTACACAGCCGGATATCCAAATATTGACGACACATTGAAATTACTTCTCAACCTGCAAAACTCAGGAGTTGACATGGTTGAGATAGGCATTCCGTTCAGCGACCCGCTGGCCGATGGCCCTGTAATTCAGGCAAGCAGTCTAACTGCAATAAAAAATGAGATGACACTTGCAAAACTGTTTAACCAACTGGAAGAGCTTCGCCCTACCATAACAATTCCGGTGGTGCTGATGGGTTACTTCAACACTGTGATGCAATTCGGCACCGACCGTTTTATTGAGCATTGCAAGCGTTGCGGCGTGGATGGAGTGATACTGCCCGACCTGCCATTCGACGAGTACATCGGGAGTTACAAAAGCAAGTTTACCGAGGCAGGAATCAGTTTTGTGCCACTCATTGCACCGCAAACGCCCGACGAGCGCATACGCCATATCGACAATCATGCGTCAGGATTCATATACATGGTGGCATCGCCCGGAATTACAGGCAATATTACCACCACTACCGAATATAAAAAGGCATATTTCAGCAGAATAAATAATATGAATCTGAAAACCAGACCTATCATCGGTTTCGGAATCAATAGCGCAGAGACTTTTGCTGATGCGTGCCAATATTCGGCAGGCGGAATAATTGGAACTGCCTTTATAAAGCATATTACTGAGAATGGGACATCAGAAAAATCCATCGATTCATTTATAAAAACCATTATAAAAGAATAAATTATCTGCAAATTGAAAGAATAATGCGATATTTGATTTCAATTTGCTATATTTACAATAACGAAAACAGACAATAGTTCCCGGTGCAAAAACACCTTTTCTGCTGTACAACATTACCATTACTTAATGAAAATAGTAATCATAAAATATAATGCCGGCAATATAGGCTCGGTCAGCAATGCCCTTCACAGGCTTGGTTGCCACCCCATTATCACCGATGATGAGGCAGAAATACGCTCGGCCGACAAAGTAATATTTCCGGGTGTTGGTGAAGCGGCATCAACAATGACATACCTGACAGACAAAGGCATAGACACAATTATTAAATCATTAACCCAACCGGTACTCGGCATCTGCCTTGGTATGCAACTGATGTGCAGCCACTCTCAGGAGGGTGATACACAATGTCTTGGCATTTTCGACATGCCTGTGGTTAAGTTCCGGTTGCCTGACACACAGCATAATTTTAAGATTCCGCACATCGGCTGGAACTCCATCAGCAACAACAAATCGCCTCTGCTGAATAATATCAAAGAGGGTAGTTATGTTTACTTTGTGCACAGCTTTTATGTGCCGTTAAACGAACATACAATCGCCGAAACCGACTATATTGCGCCATTCAGTGCTGCACTTAGAAAAGACAACTTCTATGCAACCCAGTTTCACCCCGAGAAGAGTGGCGAAATTGGTGAGCAGATTTTGAAAAATTTTATCGCATCAACCTAAAACCACAAATAATAAAGTGAACAGTAAAATAGAGATAATTCCGGCCATAGATATTATTGAAGGCAAGTGCGTCAGACTTAGTCAGGGTGATTATTCAAGCAAAACCATCTATAACGAGAATCCGCTTGATGCCGCTAAAGAGTTTGAATATCACGGCATTACCCGTCTTCACCTGGTGGATCTTGACGGAGCAAAAGCCGGAAGAATCATCAACTATAAAGTACTCGAAAAAATTGCTTCAAAAACACAACTGACCATCGATTTTGGAGGCGGGCTGAAGAGTAACTACGACCTGAAAATTGCTTTTGAGAGTGGTGCGGCAATGGTTACAGGCGGCAGCATCGCAGTAAAAGATCCAAAGCAGTTTACAGAGTGGCTGCATCAATACGGAGCCGACAAAATAATACTGGGTGCCGACGCAAAAGATGGTCATATAGCCATCACCGGCTGGACAGAATCGACCACCGACGAGCTGATTCCGTTCATCAAAAAATATATCGACGAGGGAGTTAAAAAGGTGATTTGCACCGATATAAGTCGTGACGGGATGCTACAAGGCCCCGCCACCGAGTTGTACCGCAACATACTTGATGCAGTTCCCGGCACGCACCTCATTGCCAGCGGTGGCATATCGGGAATTAACGACATTCAATCGCTGATTATCAACAACATACCGGCAGTGATAATTGGGAAAGCGATATACGAAGGAAAGATAAAACTTACTGAACTGAAACGGTTCTTAATATAGAAAACTATTATGCTTGCTAAAAGAATAATTCCATGCCTCGATATTAAGGACGGCAAAACAGTAAAGGGTATCAACTTCGTAAATATCAAGGAAGTGGGCGACCCGGTGGAGCTTGCCGCCTGGTATGCCTCACAGGGAGCCGACGAACTGGTTTTTCTCGATATCACAGCAACCCATGAAGGCCGCAAAACATTCTCAGGTCTGGTTGAACGCATTGCACGTGAGATTAATATACCATTTACAGTGGGTGGCGGCATTTCTGAGATTGCCGATGCAGGTCGTCTTCTGGATGCCGGTGCCGATAAGGTAAGCATCAACTCATCGGCAGTGCGTAATCCACAGTTAATAAATGACCTGGCAAAAAGTTTCGGTTCCCAGTTTGTGGTGACTGCCATCGATGCCGTTCAGGATGAGGCAACACGAAAATGGGAGGTAACAATCAACGGCGGCAGGATAAAAGCAGGTAAAGATCTGTTTGAGTGGGCAAAAGAGGCACAAGACCGGGGCGCAGGCGAGATACTTTTCACCAGCATGAACCATGACGGCGTGAAGCAAGGATTTGCCAATGAAGCACTTGCCAGAATGGTATCATCACTCACAATCCCTGTAATTGCTTCGGGTGGGGCAGGAAAAATGGAGCATTTCAAAGATACATTCCTCGTGGGCAAAGCTGATGCAGCACTGGCAGCCAGCGTATTCCACTATGGCGAAATAATGATTCCTGAATTAAAAGAGTACCTGAAAAACAACAACATACCGGTAAGATAACACACTATGGCAAATTTCAGCAAATCGTCCGACGGATTGATTCCTGCAATAATACAGGACAACACGACATCTAAAGTGCTGATGCTCGGTTACATGAACGAGGAGGCACTTCAAAAAACAAAGTCAGAAGGGAAAGTCACATTCTTCAGCAGATCGAAACAACGGTTATGGACAAAAGGCGAAGAGAGCGGTAACTTCCTGAATGTAATATCAATAGCAGAAGATTGCGATAAGGATGCACTCCTTATAAAGGTGATTCCGGCCGGCCCTACATGCCATACAGGTGCCGATACCTGCTGGAATGAAACCAACACAGCTGAAGACATTATGTTTCTGAAACATCTTCAGGACTTCATCGACAAACGAAAACAGGATATGCCTGAAAATAGCTATACCACATCACTGTTTCAGAAAGGAACACGCAAGATTGCCCAGAAGGTTGGCGAAGAGGCAGTTGAAACAATAATAGGTGCAATGGCCAACGACGACGAGAATTTCATTTACGAAGGAGCAGACCTATTGTATCACCTCACAGTGCTTCTCAGTCACAAAGGCTACAGAATTGAAGACCTTGCAAGGGAATTGAAAAAAAGACACCACTGATTAAAATTTAGTAATTTTGCAGCATCAATATTTTAGTTATGAATCCGCTGCAGATTATCGAAAAATACTATCCTCCGCATCTTCCGGGATGGCATATACTCACCGAGCATAGCCGCATGGTTACAGGTAAGGCACTGGAGGTTATCAGAAAACATCCTGAACTTAACGCCGATTCGCGGTTTATTGCAGAGGCTGCAATGATTCACGACATCGGCATATTTATGACCAACGCGCCCGACTTATACTGCTTCGGCGACAAACCATATATTTGTCACGGCTATCTGGGACACGACATAATGGTAAAAGAAGGATTCCTGAAACATGCACTTGTGTGTGAGCGACATACCGGAGCCGGCCTCTCCATTGATGACATTATAAACCAGCAACTACCTATCCCACATCGCGATATGCTTCCACAATCAATTGAAGAGCAGATTATATGTTATGCCGATAAGTTTTACAGCAAAAGCGGTAGTCTGGACAGCGAGAAACCTATTGAAAAAATCAGAAAGAGTTTGCTAAAATTCGGCGAAGAACAGCTGAAACGGTTTGAATACTGGCATTCTATGTTTGGGTGATTCATTATAATCTTTTTTCTTAACCACCCTTACTATCCCTAAAAGAATGTACTTTTGTACTCAAAGAATCGATGTATGAAAACGGCAAACTATTCTGAAGTAAGAAAAAATATAAAAACCTATCTTGACGGTGTAGTTAAGAATAGTGAACCTTTTATTATACATCGTTCGGGTAATGAAAGTGTTGTTGTAATTTCACTGGAAGAATACAATTCAATGCGGGAAACAGGCTACATTATGAAATCTCCAGCAATGATGGAAATTATAAGACAAGGCGATATAGAAATATCAGAAGGAAAAGGTAAAAAAATTGACATAGATAACCTATGGAAATAATATTCCTGGAAAATGCAATAAAGGATATAGAGTTTTAGGAAAAACAGCAAACAACACATGAACAACAAAAATAAAACCCTCAAAGCAGTTGATACATTTCATCATCCTGAATACAGACACAACTGTGCGCAGGCAATAGTAAACAAATGGCATTCACACTTTAACGTACCACCAACAGTAATTGCAGATATGAAAGCATGTGGCGGAGGCCGCGCACCCGAAGGTTTGTGTGGTGCACTGTACGGCGGCCTTCATCTGCTTCAGAGTGAGGAAGAAAAAGAAAAACTGATTGACGGATTCTGCAAAGCTGCAGGACAAACAAATTGCCGTGCACTGAAAGCCGAAAAACGGACAAGCTGTGAGCAATGCGTTGATATTGCCGACTCACTGATTGAGAAGGTTGTGAGGGGATAGGGAGAAATACTTAAAAACCAGAGCGTTGAAAAGAATCAATCGTAGATGCCTTCAAAGAAAATGATGAATGGCTAAAGAAGTTACCTCCGCTTTACACTTCAAGAATATTTAATTAGGAATCATACCTCCGATATCGCCAGATAGCTGTTGGTAAGCAAATATTTGTGCATATATATATGCAACCAGTTGTTGTTATTTCAATAGTTCCTCTATTTCCTTTTTCAGGGTAGGTAGGTGTCTGACGATAGTTCCCCAGATAATTTCGTTTCTCTCCTAAATACTTTTCAATGGAATTGATTCATGAATGTCGAACAGGTATTTTTTGATTTCAAGCTCCATAAATCAAGGTCTTGGTTTGGTTGATAGATTCAATAAAGTAAGGGTTTGATAAAGATTTGTCAGTAACCAAGTCAACAGGTCGATGTAAAAGATTTTCAAATTTCTCTGCCAGTTCAAAATATGTGTCTGCATATTCACCGTATTCCATTAATTCTGTCGATATTCTCTGTAAGTAATCTTTGCATACTTTTATTTTTTACAAACTTAGCAATATAGTTGGAGTATAGCAAGTTTGGGGTTCTTACAATTGGTTGCAACGGTTGGCGGTCATAAAACGTTAGGAATTTCGGAGCTGCGCACCTATCAGTCGACAAGAAGCTTGCAAGTGGGCGATGCACTTAGCATACCACTAATTCCCCAATGTTTTATACTTGATGTCATAGGAGGATTTTAACTTCAAATTAAACATATCGTAAAACTAACGCAAAATGATTGCAATAATTTTCACTACCCTAACAAATTTTAAATTGTTAAGGTAGTGAAATTTCATTCTAATATGCCATTTTGAAAATTTACGATAAAATCAGTTTCCAACAGTATTTTTCAAAACATTAATTTCATCGGGTGTTAAACCAAAACTTTTTAAAATAGCAGATGAATTAGGTGATTTAAAAATCTTATTGTTCAAACCATTCAGTATAATCAAGTTATTTAATGAAAATTCCATTAATGATTGGCTAAATGCAATTTGCATAGGTTGGGACCATTTTTGAAAATCTGCTAAGAATTTTTCATTCAAACTAACATTTCCAATAGGAATACATCGATGGTATGTTTTACTGGAATCTCCACTAAAGATTTTAACTAAAATACAAGCTATTGTATTGTCTTTAGTTCGAATTAAATTATCGAACTTGAAACTATAATTTCCACTCGAATAACTAAAACCACTTGAATTATAGTCGTCTAATGATTGATAACCATCAATTGCATAGCCAGCTTTTATATCCAAACTATTCATAATTGAAGTCGGAATACCATTAATACTATAATTGTACTCTGCTTCTGTTGTTGAAATATCCGATGTTATGTTGTAAATTTTAGACATCATTATCGACAGAGCCTGTAAATTCGTATCGTTTTCTGAGTTTTGTGAAAACACATTCATACTGAGAAAAGAAACTCCAAAAAAAACAAGAAATTTTTTCATAGTGTATAATTTAAATGTTAATAATTTCAGGGTAATAACCTAAGAATGAAAGATTTTTCATAGAGTAAAATTTTTAAAATGTGAAATCTTAAAAAGCACGAATAGCTCTTACGGCACATTTTATTTCTTTTGTTGGCAACCAACCTTCTGATGTTATATCAGCATGGCCATTATTAAAATTAAAATAATATGCTATTCCAACACTAACTTCTGTACTACTCCAATATCTACTTTCTGATAGCAAACTATATCCTTTTAAGCGCAAAATCTTATTGATTAAGAATCGATTATTCCAAAGAAGGTTTAACTCGTCAATTGCGGGTAAATACCATCCACTTTCACCGTTAATGTTTAGGGTTGTTTCAATCCAATTTTTTGCCGGACTATCACTCATCAAATTATAATTAAAAAAACCATCTTCAGTGCGTGTACGATTACGAAATGTACCACCACCCCATGAAAGATAATTATTTTCAGTGATTGAAACAATCAATCCGTGTTGGTCTCCATTACTATCATTGTACAGGTAAAAAATAATACCTCCATCTTTTTCTTGACCTATATAAAATTCATTTATTGGGGAATAATTGACCCATTTTTTTAAATCTCCACTATAAACAAGAACATCACCATCTTTAGCATCCGAAAACGAAAAATTGGAGTTATACACAGGGTCAGATTCAGGTGTACTATTTAATAAGTTTTCAGCAGTAGTTGCATGCAAGGCATAAGGAACACTTAAAAACTGGGATGTACCAGTTATTGTATAAGTGGAGCCACCTGTAGGGTCTGTTTCCGTTTTTAGAAAATAAGGACCATCCGACCAGTCAATTGAAGAAAAATCAGATATGGTATTACCACTTCCGATTTGAATAGAAACTACACCATTCCCATTTGTACTTGTTGTATGAGTTTCAATGTAAACAGGGTCTCCATTCACCGAACCCTGTAAAATAGAAATTCGAATACCAATGATTGCGTTGGTAAGGAGAGAATTAGTATTATTACGTATAACTGCTTGATAACTTATTTTCTCAGGAGATTGAGACAGTATATTTGTAGTCAGCATTATTGCCAACAAATATAGCAAGAACTTTTTCATAAAGTGTTAATTTTTAATGATTTTAAATGTTTTAATCAATTTGTTTTTATTAAAAACTTTCATAAAATATATTGCAGAAACAAAACTGCACATATTTATAGTTGTTACGGTTTCAAAAACTTTTTCATTTTGAATTACTGTTCCATTCGTGCTATACAATTGATATGTATATTGAGTTTTATCTGCATCCTCAATAATTAAATGAAGATAATTAGCTGTGGGGTTTGGAAAAACAGATAGGTTTATGTGTTCAAAACCACCAAGACTTGTAATTACAGTAATATCAAAAGGTTGTTGAATCCCTTGTGATTCATAACAAGTGGCTCCTATGTTAGTGTTATAAAATACTTGCCCTACACTAAAAGAAATTTCACCAGTGCTTCCAGATATCTGACCACTTGAGGCATTAATACTATTCTGTGCATAGAGCATAGGTACACCAAGACCTAATAAAAGAGTCAAAGTGATTTTCAATTGTTTGTGTCGCATTTTAATGTTTGTTTTTGATGAACAATTATTTTTTTAACTTGCCCATAACGGAAAGTGTATCATTAGTGGCGGATTGCGGGCGAATCTCCTTTCAAACCGTTAGATGGCTGATGCGGGAAACGAACCTTTCGGAACGTGCTTCACCCGCCATTAATACTACACAATGTTATGGGCTGATTATTTATTATGCAAAGATACAATTCATTGATTATCAACTGAATTATATTCATTTTTTGCATAATATCCGTCAAAACCTATACAGAAAAGACCATGGTCGCAATTTGTTCCCTTAATGGAAATTCCAATTCCATCAAATACAAATGATATGTTACAAGGGGTATAGTCTACTACAAATAGTGCAGTATTAGCTTCTTTGTAGACTTTTGCAGTTCCTTGGTCAAAAATTTTCTCACAATCAGAAGCCGAAAAAAACACATATTCAATATCTCCACTTTCACTCATCAAAATCGATAATTCTAATCCATTCCTTTTGTTTTTGTAGTAGCCACTCCAACTCGATTCCTGACTGACTTCGCTCTTCTTAATATAGGAATCACTCATGTAAAGAAAGGTGTCGTCTTCACATTGCTGAGATGCTTTAACTTTGATTCTATTATGTTCGCCAAAAGAGAGTGTAATTATACAATTATCACTCTCTTTGCAAATTGCGACGGTATCTGATATGAATGTTGCAAACCCTTCATATTCTCTAATTCGGGTTTGAGAATAAAAACCAAAACTAAATTTTACAATGTTTTTTTCACTTATATCTATGATTTTAATAGTGCCTCCATCTTCACCAGAATATGTTCCAACAAAATTCTGTGCATTAGCAGAGTAAAACACTGAAAGCAATAAGAGCAGAAATAAGTTACTAAATGACTTTTTCATTTTCTAAGGATTTGGGTTTGATATTTAAATTGTTTGTTTTTTCTTAAATGCTCTTACACAAGCTACAATTGAAAATGCTAAAAAGAAAAGAGAAATGGCCATCATTAAGATACCCCAATTATTCATGTCATTGGAGTAATATCCAAAGCCATACTCTGGGTCAATTTTGCGTGAAGCATCTATAGAGACAATACTTAAAACAAATAAAATCGGCGATAAAATCATTCCAATTATTGACATCGCTTTCATAACAATAAGGTAATTTAAAGATTTCTACTCATTTGGCCTTTCGATTCCGCCCTGTTTTTATGGTTTTCTTGTCTCCATTATATTTATTGTATGGTTGTGTTTTTTAAAATTTGCCCATAACTTGTAAATATACGTACAAACATAGTATTTTTTTTTTTATTTTTACTTACTGGATAATTATGAACAGCAATTCAGCAATTAACTTTTTTGTAATTGTTTTGATATTGCTCAATTTTTTGGACAATATTCACCCAGGTCGGTATGTTCACCAACTTCCTTTCTGATATGTTTTGTTTCTCTTGTTTACCTCCTTTATGTTTTTATTTTTTTAATCCCTACTTCAGGAAAGGGATATTTCCATTACGGTTTTCAGGCCGTTTATTTACTTTTCAACTTGACAGGAAGTTGTATAGTTGCTCGTAGTTGCATG
>JBDHYT010000065.1:0-9991 GCA_039811485.1 Marinilabiliaceae bacterium
ATTTATATCAAACAGAAACATTTTCAAAAAGCAATCAATATATTCGAGAAGTTACGTTTGAAATATCCCGAAAAAAATACTTACTTTGCAAGTCGTATTTCAGAATTGGAAAAAATGTCTAATACTCAATAAACAAGTCAATTATGTATTCATTTGTATCGATTTTAGTGATGTTGGTCAGCATACTTCTGGTCCTTATCGTTTTGGTTCAGAACTCAAAGGGTGGTGGACTGGCCTCTAACTTCTCGGCTTCCAACCAGATTATGGGTGTTCGTAAGACCACCGATTTTCTTGAGAAAGCCACCTGGACACTTGCCGGTATCCTTCTGGTGCTGTCGTTTGTATCGGTGATGGTTTTACCACGCGAGACAATGGGTGTGCACTCTGAGCTTGACGAGAAGGTGAAAAGCATTCAGATCCCACAGCAGCAGACTCCTGCTTTCCCTGCACAGGGTGGCGATGAGCAGCCTGAGGGCGACGCTAACTAAGATGTCACAAAACTTTATACATCAGGCCGGATTGAATTACAGTCCGGCTTGTTTGTTTTATTTAGCATCAAATCAGGGTGTGTGACAATTTGGATGATGAGGTTGTGACAAAATATCCGCAGTAGATGGATTTTGTGTAAAAATGTCAGTAAATTATGCCAGTTTAATCGATTATATCGGTTGGCACACTTTATGGGATATGGTAAAGCGTAAAAAATGATAATGTTTAACCAATAAAAAGATAATAATATGTCAGATCTTAAAGGAAAAATTCTTGCAGGTAAAATTTTAGTTAAGCCGGTGGCTGCCGAAACTAAGACTTCGAGCGGAATTATCATTCCGGAGTCGGCCAAAGAGAAGCCGCTTCAGGGTACCGTTATTCTTGTGGGCGCTGCCAAAAAAGATGAACCAATGGAGGTAAAGGTTGGTGATGTGGTGCTTTATGGCAAATATGCCGGCACAGAGTTGTCTATAGATGGTACCGATTACCTTCTGATATCGCAAAACGATGTTCTTTATATTGCTTAACCGAATTGTAACTGTTTTAATAAAAGATTATTATGGCTAAAGAGATTAAATTCGATATAGAAGCCCGCGAACTGTTGAAGAGCGGTGTTGACCAGCTAGCCAATGCTGTAAAAGTAACTCTGGGTCCCAAAGGACGTAACGTGGTTATCGACAAGAAGTTTGGTGCTCCACAAATCACAAAAGATGGTGTGTCGGTAGCAAAAGAGATTGAACTTGCCGATCCGTTTGCCAATATGGGCGCACAGATGGTTAAAGAGGTTGCCTCAAAAACCGGTGAAGACGCTGGTGACGGAACAACCACTGCAACAGTTCTTGCACAGGCTATTATCAATGTGGGTCTTAAGAACGTTACTGCCGGTGCCAATCCGATGGATCTGAAGAGAGGTATCGACATAGCAGTCGAAAAAGTTGTTGCCAGCATCAAGAGCCAGGCAAAATCGGTGGGCGACAACAGCGATAAAATTGAGCAGGTGGGTACCATATCGGCCAACAACGACAGCAAAATTGGCCAATTGATTGCTGAGGCTATGAAAAAGGTTGGTAAAGAGGGAGTTATCACCGTTGAAGAGGCTAAAGGAACAGAGACTACCGTTGAGGTGGTTGAAGGTATGCAGTTCGACCGTGGATATATCTCCCCATACTTTGTAACCAACACCGAGAAGATGGAGGCTGAGCTTGATCATCCACTTATCCTTATCCACGACAAGAAGATATCGACAATGAAGGATATGCTGCCGGTACTTGAAGCAGCAGCTCAGAGTGGACGCCCACTTCTTATCATTGCCGAGGATATTGATGGCGAAGCTCTTGCAACACTTGTGGTTAACCGCTTGAGAGGTTCGCTAAAGGTTGCAGCCGTAAAAGCTCCAGGCTTTGGCGACCGTCGCAAAGAGATGCTTCAGGATATTGCCACCCTTACCAGTGGTGTGGTTATATCGGAAGAGACAGGTCTTAAACTTGAGCAAGCCACGCTTCAGATGCTTGGCCTGGCCGAGAAGGTTACCATCGACAAAGAGAATACAACCATAGTTGGTGGTGTAGGTTCGAAAGAGGATATTGCAGCACGCACAGCACAGATTAAAGCACAAATAGCTAATACCACATCCGACTACGACCGCGAGAAACTTCAGGAGCGTCTTGCCAAACTGGCAGGTGGCGTGGCAGTTCTTTACGTTGGAGCAACTACCGAGGTGGAGATGAAAGAGAAGAAAGACCGTGTGGATGATGCACTTAGCGCAACACGTGCCGCTGTGGAAGAGGGTATCGTACCGGGTGGCGGCGTGGCTTATATCCGTGCCATCGAAGTGCTCGAAGGCTTAAAAGGTAGCAACGACGATGAGACAACAGGTATCGAAATCGTTAAGAGAGCCATCGAAGAACCTCTTCGTCAGATTGTTCTCAACGGAGGTAAAGAGGGTGCCGTTATTGTGCAGAAAGTTAGAGAGGGTAAAGGCGACTTCGGATATAACGCCCGTGCCGATAAGTTTGAGAATCTTTTTGAAAGTGGTGTAATCGACCCGGCCAAAGTTACCCGTGTTGCACTCGAGAATGCAGCATCAATTGCAGGTATGTTTCTTACCACTGAGTGTGTTCTTGTAGAGAAGAAAGAAGATAACCCCGCTCCAATGCCGCAGGGTATGGGCGGAATGCCGGGTATGATGTAATCCGGTAACAATAGTATCTTAATAAAAAAAAAGCTGTCTGTTTTACAGGCAGCTTTTTTTGTTGTAAATCAGCAGATACATCATTTCATTAACATTTCTTTGTAATTCGGGACGAATAATCATTGGGATTTCACATTTCTTGCTATTTTTGCCAGCTACATAAAAACAAATCATAACATTTTACTCTACTATGAATTTAAAATCTCGGCTAACGATAATGAACTTCCTGCAATTCTTCGTGTGGGGAGCATGGATGATGACTTTGGGGCACTATGGTTTTGTTGAAAAAGAGTGGAACGGAGCCGAATTCGGACTCGTATTCTCCACCATGGGCTTTGCATCACTTATTATGCCAACCCTTTTTGGTATTATTGCCGATAAGTGGAAGGCAAACTTTGTATATGGAATCCTGCATCTGCTATTTGGAGTAGTGATGCTGTTTCTGCCTCATATTGACTCGGCAATGACATTTTTCTGGGTTCTGCTTATTGCAATGAGCTTCTATATGCCTACAATAGGACTTACCAACTCTGTAAGTTTTCGTCTTCTCAAAGCCGAAGGAAAAGACCCGGTTACTTTTTTCCCTCCCATAAGGGTTTGGGGTACGGTAGGTTTTATAGCCGCCATGTGGATAACCAACTTTTTCACCAAAGAGTGGGGAATGGGACAGAGCATCAAAGTGTCGTTTTATATCTCTTCTCTTCTCGCTGTTGTGCTTGGGCTTTTCGCCATCATTGCACTGCCTGCCGTGAAGTCGGAGATTAAGAGCAACCAGAATAAGACCCTTGTTCAGAAATTGGGCCTCGAAGCCTTTGTTCTCTTCAAGCAGAAGAAAATGGTGCTGTTCTTCATCTTCAGCCTGCTGCTTGGTGGAGCTCTTCAGCTCACAAATGCCTATGGCGATAGTTTCCTTCAAGACAACACGGTGTTTCCCAAAGGCGGACTAATAAATAACTTTTCTACCATCATTCTGTCAATCTCCCAAATATCGGAAACGCTGTTTATCCTTGCCATCCCTTTCTTTATGAAGAGGTTCGGTATTAAGCGTGTTATGCTCTTTAGCATGGTTGCCTGGGTGCTCCGCTTCGGATTGTTTGGTATTGCCGGCAATACCCTTGCGGGCTTCGGACTTATTGTGGCTTCGTGCATTATCTACGGTATGGCCTTCGATTTTTTCAATATCTCTGGTGCACTCTTTGTAGAGCAAAACACCGATTCGTCCATTCAATCGTCTGCACAAGGTCTGTTTATGCTGATGACCAATGGTGTGGGAGCAGTGCTGGGTAACATTGTAGCCGGACTGGTTATTGCAAAGTGGTTTGAACATCCTGTGATTGTCGAAGGGAAGGAGATGCTGGTGAAGGATTGGCACGGTATATGGCTTGTTTTTGCTGCTTATGCCCTTGTAGTGGCAGTGTTGTTCTCAGTACTGTTTAAATATAAGCATAACCCTGAGTCAGTTAAAGCCTTATGAAATAAATTAAAGCCCGTAAGGGCTTTTTTTAATGCTTATTTTGTAACTTGACGACTCAGTTCTTTCATCATTGTTAATTATTATAGTAATATCATGAAAATATTGTTTTTGTTTTTAGCTGCTGCCGTTATCGGCCTGTCATCATGTTGTCAATCGTCGGGTAATGAGTCCGAAAAGGTTGAGGTGATGAGTTTCAACCTCAGGTATAACAATCCTGCTGATGCACCCAATAACTGGGATAACCGCAAAGAGTGGGTGGCCGGTATGATTGCCTTCTTCGAGCCCGACGTGGTGGGGCTTCAGGAGGTACTTATCGGGCAGCTCAATGATTTGCGTGAGTTATTACCCGGTTATCTTGCCATAGGCCGTGGCCGCGATGATGGTTACGAAGGTGGTGAGTTCTCAGCTGTGCTCTATAAGAAATCGCGTCTTCATCTTATTGAGGAGAATACCTCGTGGCTGTCGGAAACACCTGAGGTGGCCGGCTCGCTTGGATGGGATGCGGCATGCAACCGTGTTATAACCAAAGGTGTATTCAGAATAATGAGTAGCGGGCGTAAATTCACACTCCTTAACACTCATTTCGACCACATTGGGCAGGTGGCACGCCGTGAGAGTGCTCTATTGCTGAAGGAAGCCGTCCGTCAATCATCGGAGAAGATGCCTGTGGTTGTCACCGGAGATTTCAATGCCTCGCCGGCCGATAATGTTTACAACTCACTAACCACCGATTCGCCGCTTAATGATGCAAAGATTATTGCTTCGAAGAGTTATGGCCCTGAGTGGACATTTCACGATTTTGGCCGGTTGCCAGTGGATGAGAGGGAGCGGATAGATTATATATTTGTGACAAGCAACCTGAAGGTTGACAGCTATATTAATTTTGCCGAACAGCGTGCCGACAGGTTTTTGAGCGACCACAATCCCATTATTGCAGTGGTGGAGTTCAAATAGGTTATTATACTCTCGCCAGCGAATTGTTTTATGAACTTAAATAACCAATAAATGATTACTATTGACAACTATTTGGACAAACATTTCATACACCGCAGTAACTGGTTGAGGGCCGCCGTACTTGGTGCCAATGACGGTATAATTTCCATCGCCAGTCTCGCTATTGGCGTTGCAGCCGCAAGTTCAACAAGAGAACCTATTGTGTTGGCTACCGTGGCCGGGCTTGTAGCAGGTGCATTATCAATGGCCGCCGGTGAATATGTGTCGGTAAGCTCGCAAACCGATATAGAGAAGGCCGATATTGAAAGAGAAAAAAGAGAGTTGGCCGAAATGCCCGAAGTAGAGATGAATATTTTGGCACAGATTTACGAACGGCGTGGACTGAAAAAAGAAACAGCAATGCAAGTGGCCATCGAACTTACCGAACATAACGCTTTGGAGGCACACGTTAGAGATGAATTAGGCATAAACGAAATAAGTCAGGCACACCCGATCCAGGCGGCTTTAGCCTCGGGGGCATCGTTTACCATTGGCGGTATCCTGCCGCTGTTGGTCGTGTTTTTTTCGCCAATAAAAGGATTGAAATATTGGCTCTATGGATTTACAATATTTTTTCTTGTAATATTAGGATTAACCTCTGCCAAAACTGGCGGTGCAAACATTGTAAAAGCTATGCTCAGGGTAGCCGTCTGGGGAACGATTGCAATGGTGCTCTCTGCTTTGGTGGGATATCTTTTTGGCGTAAATGTTTAACTATTTTAATGCTTTTGTATGATATATTTTGAGTTATGATAAAACATTATAAAACCATAGACCTGTTTGCTGGAATTGGAGGTATAAGACTTGGGTTTGAAGATTTTGGCTGCGAAAATGTTTTTTCGTCAGAGTGGGACAAGGACGCTCAGAAAATGTATGAGGCCAATTTCGGTGAAAAACCATTTGGCGACATCAACTTAATAGAACCTGGCGACATTCCAGACCATGATATTTTATTGGCAGGCTTCCCTTGTCAACCTTTTAGCATTGCAGGGAAAGGACTTGGCTTTGCTGACACAAGAGGAACTCTATTTTTCAATATTGAAGCCATTTTGCGAGCCAAACGACCCAAAGCATTTTTATTAGAAAATGTAAAACGCTTGACGACACACGATAAAGGACAAACATTTGCCGTAATTCTTGCAAAATTAAAGGACTTAGGTTACACGGTTTATCACAAAGTTTTCAATTCACTTGACTTTGGTGTTCCGCAAAAACGTGAACGAATTTATATCGTTGGTTTTAGAGAACCTTTATATTTTAAATTTCCGAAACCTTTGGGATATTACCAACCATTATGCGAAATTTTACAAGACGATAAAGAAGTTCCACCAAATTATTTTTTGTCTGAAGAACTCAAGCAAAAACGCTTAAATGCTGTTAAAGCAAATCCGCCATTTCCATCAATTTGGCACGAAAATATCGGCGGAAACATTTCTGCACTTCCGTACTCTTGTGCTTTGCGTGCAGGAGGAAGTTATAACTATCTTGTTGTTAACGGTATCAGGCGACTGACTGAACGAGAAATGTTGCGCTTGCAAGGCTTCCCCGACACTTTTAAAATAAATATTCCTTATTCGCAGGCTCGAAAAGTTGCAGGTAATTCGGTTTCAGTTCCTGTAATTAAAGCAATAGCAGGCGAAATGATAAATGCTTTAAATATTCAAAGAGAAGCACAACGGGAGCCAATTCAATTAACTTTATTAGAACCAACTTATGAATATCCAAGAGGCGAAGCAAGCGTTAGATAAAGTTATTAATAAAGCGAGAGTTCAACTATATAAACCTATTCAAGTTGCTGAGATCCTTTATCGGGACAGAGTAGAGAAAAATATCAAACTTTCGGAATTGGAAACTTATCGCAATGGTTCTAAAAAATGGCGTGATATTATTTGCTTTCAGTTTTTGGGACGAACATCAACTTCGTCGGCAAGATACCAAGACGATATTTTCAATGAAAATGCTGTTTCACCAAGTGTTTTAGTTGCTTTAGGAAAAGAGAACAGAACGAAAAATGGAGTTGTTGAAGCCTACATTTATCAAAAAATCCTGCAACGATTTTCTCAAATGTCGTCAGGACTTGCATATTGCAAAAACTGATATCTTGAAAGAGTTTGAAGATTTTGCTAAAAACGTAATCCAGCTTTCAAGCGAGCAAAAATCTGTAAGACTAAAAGCGAAAATCAACAGAGTTGGCGTTACAAACGCTGCCGACAAAGGGTTGGATATGTGGGCAAATTTTGGTTTGGCAATTCAAATCAAACACTTGTCATTAACCGAAGAGCTTGCCGAAAACATTGTTTCATCAGTTTCGGCAGACAGAATTGTAATTGTTTGTAAGGATACGGAACAGAAAATCATTCTTTCTTTGCTCAATCAAATTGGGTGGAAATCGAGAATACAAAGTATCATTACAGAAAGCCATTTACTTAAATGGTACGAAAAAGCATTACGGGGAAAATATGCAAAAACCATTGGCGACAAACTTTTGAAAAACATTGCATACGAAATTGCTATCGAATTTCCAGTGACAAATACAACTGAATTTCTCGACTTTTATAAATTAAGAGGATACGATCAAATAAAAGACAAAAATTGGTAAAACTGAAAGTATGTTCCCGTTGCAACTACATTTTTCTATTGTGGTGTTGCTCCTGAATATGCCTTTTAAAAAAACCCGTAGCATAAGTTACGGGTTTTTATTTTGTTACCACAGGTTTATCAGCCTATCAGTTCGGCATATTTCTTTGCATCAAGCAGCAGTGCCACTTGCGATGGGTCGGCCATCTCAATTTTTATCATCCATCCACCGGCATAAGGCTCTTTGTTTACCAGCTCGGGGTTTGATTCAAGTTCGGAGTTTACCTCAATAACTTTGCCAGCAACGGGCATGTAGAGATCCGAAACGGTTTTAACGGCCTCTACCGTGCCATAAACCTCTTCGCGCTCAAGGTCTTCGCCTTCAGTCTCTATTTCTACGAATACTATGTCGCCAAGTTCGCCCTGGGCAAAATCGGTGATTCCTACGGTGGCAATATTGCCGTTCACTGCAACCCACTCGTTGTCTTTTGTGTACTTAAGATTTTCTGGTATGTTCATGATGATTTGCAATTTTTTTGTGCTTATCAAAAATAGCTATTAAAATGATATTTCATACTGTCATAAGTCATATTGATGCAAAAGTGTGAAAAATTGTTTTCAGCTCTTTGGCGTAAGCACCGCAAATGGTATTATCATCTCTTCGAGCGATATGCCTCCGTGCTGAAAAGTATCTTTGTAATAACCCACATAGTAGTTGTAGTTGTTGGGATAGGCAAAGAAATCACTGTTCTGTGCAAATATGTATGTGGTTGAGATGTTGGGCTTTGGCAGCATTATCTTTTCGGGTTGCTTCACCTCAAACACCTCTTTGGGATTATAGTTGAGGTTGCGTCCCTGCTTGTAACGTAGGTTGGTATTCACGGCCTTGTCGCCAATCACTTTCACCGGATTCGTCACCCTTATTGTGCCATGGTCGGTTGTTATCACTATTTTTATGCCCTTCTCCTTTAGTTTTGTAAGTACCTCTTTCAGCGGGCTGTGTCGGAGCCAGGTTTGTGTCACCGAGCGGTAAGCCGCCTCGTCCGATGCCAGTTCTTTTATCATTTTAAGCTCGGTGCGGGCGTGCGACAGCATATCCACAAAGTTGAACACAAAAGCGTTGAACTGGTTTTGCAGAAACCGTGGCAGCTGGTCGATAAGTCGCTTGCCGCTATCTGCATCGTTCACCTTATAGTAGCCGTACTTCACGTTACGCCTGAAACGCTCGAAGAGTGTGCCTATAAGCTCGTTCTCAAACTGGTTTTTGCTGTTCTCATCCTCCTCGTCCACCCAGTACTGGGGGTACAGCTGCTGTTGCTGCAACGGCATTAGCCCCGAAAATATTGCGTTGCGCGCATATTGGGTTGCTGTGGGCAGAATACTCATATATTGGTCGTCGGCAATGTTGAAGTCGTTGGCCAACTCGCGTTTAATCATTTCCCACTGGTCGAGTCGGAAGTTGTCAATCAGTATCATACATACCTTTTCGCCGGCATCGAGCATGGGCAGAATGCGGTGCTGCATCAGTTTGTGCGACATCAGTGGCGACTTATCGCCGCTAAGCCAGTCGGTGTAGTTCTTCTTTATAAAACGGATGAATCCTGAGTTGGCTTCATTTTTCTGCATCCTCAGCATCTCGTCCATTATGTTGTCGGTCTGTTGCAATTCCAACTCCCAATATATCAGCTTTCGGTAGGCCGCCACCCAGTCGTCGAAGTTGGCCGCATCGTTAATCTGCATGGCTAAGTTTCTGAACTCCTGCTGATATGCGTGGGTGGTGGTTTGCGCTATCAGGCGGCGGCTGTCGGTGTTTCGTTTTATCGACGATAGTATCTGGTTGGGGTTAACAGGTTTTATTATGTAATCGGCTATCTTGCTCCCGATGGCCTGATCCATAATGTCCTCCTCCTCGCTCTTTGTTATCATCACCACAGGCAGCTCTGGGCGCATAGCCTTTATTTGCGAAAGGGTGTCGAGTCCCGACAGGCCGGGCATATTCTCATCCAGGAATATAAGGTCGTAGTTTCCGGCTTCAATCATGTCGAGGGCATCACGGCCGTTGGTTGCTGTGTCGGTCATAAACCCTTTTTCGGTAAGAAACAGGATATGAGCCTTCAGAAACTCAATTTCATCATCAACCCAAAGTATTTTTATTTTCGCGCTCATTGTTCTCCTATTTTCCGATGAATGATTTGTATTCCTGAATCTTTTTGTTCTCCATCAGCAGTTTGTAGTTTGTCTCGGTTATTACAAACAGATGGTTTTCC